>CALPSU020000190.1 GCA_943326315.2 Chryseobacterium gleum | reverse complement strand
GTTGTTGAAATAAAACTTTTCGATAATGACGTTGAATCCATTCCTTCGTTAAAATATATTTCTAAATGATTTGGAGCCGAAGTTTGTATATGACTAATAAGAGGTTGACTTAAATCTACTGTTGAATCATTTACAGAATTTATTTTTGAAGGTGTTCCTCCTATAGAAGATATACTCGCAATCCAATTTGTAACATTGGAACAAGGTAAATTTAAATTAATCCTTTCCAACGAATAACCTCCCTCTTTTTTAATGTCATTCTTATACCACCCATCGTTATATTCTAAATTATCTATAATTAGGTTATTGCTAAATTTTAATACAATCTCGTCTCCTGAATTATTTAAACTTGGAAAAGATGTAACCCCAACACATTTTGTAAATTCATTAATCGCTGAAGTAGTACAAAGAATTAAATATTCTCCTGGGAATAACCATATTGAATCGAGAGTTCCATCTCCAGTTGCGTCTCCGATTTTCCAATCTTGAAGATCAAAATATTTATTACTAGAATTAAAAATTTCAATATATTCTATTTCTGGTAAACCAATAACTGGAGAAGGATCTGACATGAATTCGGTGATAATAACGTCCCCTAAAATTGGTGTTTCTGTTACCAAAAATGAAAATGTTGCAGTTTGAATTACAGAAATATTGCCAAGAATATCGGTAATATTTGTAGTTTGAACACTATAGTTTTGTCCATTAATTAAATCAGATTTTAATACAAGATGTATAATCGAATTATTAAGTGTGTCAAGTTTGACTGAATCAATTTCAATATTCGGACTTAAAGAATAATTAATTATTGATTCAGCTGAAATAATCTCTAAAGACTGATCAAAATGAAGATCAACGCTATTTGGTGAAACTACATTAGCAGAAATAAGGATTGGAGGTGATAGATCTTTTACTTCTTCTTTAATCTCAAAATTATCCAAATAAAATTTACTTGCATTAGACAAACTGTATTTACAAAAAATACCGAATGATGATCCTATAATGGATGAAGTGTCGGTTCCAAGCGCATATGAATTAAAATCTTCACCTCCCAAAGGATCAATAAATAACTTCCAATTTCCAACATTATCTCTCAAGACTCTAACTCCTATTGCAAAACTTTTAGAAATTTGGGCGGCTAATCCAGAGCATATTTCAGAAGTCACGCTATTTTCTCTCTTCATTAATCTTACCTTATCAGCTGTACCACTTTCTCCAAATTGCAAATAATAACCATCTGGATTTGTCGATAGATTTGAATTTACAGAAGTTAAATAAACTTTAGAATAGTTCGATGTAGAAGGTGAAAAAGCCATTTTAATCCAAAATTTCCACTCTTTAGAATCTATCGATGTTAAATTATGATTAGTTGATAGATAGGAAGTCCCCGCAACGGTTGAAGTACTTTGTAATTGTTTCGATGAATTAACAATAAAGTTTAAATTTGAGCCAGACCATGTTGGGGAAAGAGTGAAGTTTCCATCGTTGAAATTGTCTGAAATTTGAGAAAAAACAGAAAAACATCCTAAAAATAGGAATAAAGAAAATAAGCGAATCATAAGGGTTGATTTAGTTAAATAAGGGGTTAAGTTTTGTTATAATTAATATTTATTTCATTTTTCCAAATAAAAATCCTAATACAAGTGAGAGTAAAACAGAAGTAACAGTGGCATCAATTTTTCCAGAAAAAGATAAAAGAACTACAGCAAGAACAACGATGAAAATTAAACTTATCTCTAGAATCATCTTCCAGAAATGAGGTTCTGCATAACCATCTATGAATCCTTTCAGAATAGAACTTAAAAAAGTTGATTTTTGCTTACGTGTATTAACAGGTTTGTTAACGAATAACTTTGACAACTCTTCATTGGTCATTTCACCGCTGATGATTTTTTTTTTTATTGCTTCAAAATCCATAATTAATTATTCTTACATACTGGTAATATGTAAAAGTAAAAAAAAACATAAGAGTTCCACCAAAATCTATTAATAAACAGATCTTGATGGAATAATTTCTCTAGTTTTTATAATAAATCATTTGCTAAATTTGCTAAATCTGAACGTTCACCTCGTTCAAGTTTAACATGTGAAAATAGAGGCTGCCCTTTTAGTTTCTCGATTAAATAAGCCAAACCATTACTATGCTCATCTAAATAAGGAGTGTCTATTTGATGTACGTCACCTGTAAAAATGATTTTAGTATTTTCTCCAGCTCTAGTGATAATTGTTTTTATTTCGTGTGGTGTTAAATTTTGAGCTTCATCTACAATGAAAAGAATGTTGGATAAACTTCTTCCACGAATAAAAGCTAAAGGAGTAATTACTATTTTTCCTTGTTGTTCCATTTCAAGAATCGCTCTGTGTTTCTTCTCATTTTCGCCAAATTGCGATTTAATGAATTTTAAATTATCCCATAACGGTTCCATGTATGGACTAATTTTATCATTCGCATCACCAGGTAAGAAACCTAGCTCTTTATTCGATAAAGGAACTATTGGTCGAGCTAAAATAATTTGTTGATACGATTTTGCTTGCTCTAATGCCGAAGCTAGAGCTAATAAAGTTTTTCCTGTTCCTGCTACTCCTTGTAAAGCAACAAGTTTAATGTTATTATTTAGTAATGCATTAAAAGCAAATGCTTGTTCAGCATTTTTAGGCTTAATCCCATACACGAATTCTTTTTCAATTCGTTCCAATTGCTGCGTACTTTCATCGAAAACGACTAACGAAGATGTTTTTCCACTTTTTAAAATATAGTATCCATTTGGGGTTTTTTTATCCCCTAAAATTCCTTCTTCATCGATTTTACCACGTGTAAAAATCTGACGAATGACTTCAGAATCAACATTATCTATTGTATACGTTCCAGATTTATCTAATTCTGATGGATCTACTTTTCCTGTTGCATAATCCTCCGCTGCAATACCAAGCGCTTTTGCTTTGATACGCATATTAATATCTTTGGTGATTAGTTTTACCTCAAATTTTGGTTCGGTTTCCTTCAGAAAAAGTGCTGCATTTATAATTTTATGATCATTTTTACCCATTGAGTAAACATATTCAGCGTTTACTTCTCTAGGATTGTGTTCAAGTGCTATTTTAAATTTACCATGGTGACTACCGAGTGAAATCCATTCTTGTAAACTAGATTCTCCTGATAGCTTATCGATAAAACGAATAACTTCTCTAGCGCTATAGTTTTTTGAGTCATTACCTACTTTAAATTTATCTAACTCTTCTAATACTGTAATTGGGATTGCTACATTATTCTCGCCAAAATTAGTAATTGCCTGATGATCGTGAAGTAATACAGAGGTATCTAGTACGTATATTTTTTTCTTTTTTGACATAATCATAGTTTTAGTTGTTAGTGTTAATGTACAATTAATTTATCGATGAATTATGCTATTGTAACAATTTAAAATCACATTCAGCAAATTAATTTGTTTTTATTACTTTATAAATTGTTAAAGTATTTGTGGTAGAAGTTTCGAAAAAATAAACCCCATTAGTCAATTCTGTTAAATCAAGATTAACTTGATTTAGACTAATATTTTCCATTTTTGAATTTAACTTAATTAATTTTCCTTCAATGTCTTTAACGATAATAGAATTAATTAACTCTTTCGATTGTACAATCACATTTCCCTCTGTAGGGTTCGGATAAATTAATATATCACTACCATTTTCAATTTGATTATTTTTATCATTCCCTAAAATATTTACTCCTAGCTGAGAATTTTTAAGATCTTCTGTTTTTTCAATACTTAGTAAAGTTGTAGAGATACATATACAACGATTCAAATTAGTGTTTTGATCTTGTTCATTACAAATTGGTATTTTCAAACTTTCTTGGTCCATCCATTCGGTATGATTTGCTAAACAAGTTATAGGATTTAATGTAATATCTCCTATGAATATTGACGAAGGTAAAACAGGTAAGCACGTTATTTTATTTGATCCGCACGCCAAATATTCTAATGTTGTTGGTAAGTTAGGAAGGGTAGTAATTTGATTAAAATTACAATATACTATTTTTAAATTTATAGGTAAAATCGGAAGGGCTTTTAGTTGATTTGCAGCACAACTCAATTCTTCAAGTGTAGAAGGTAGTTGCGGTAATGTTATTAATTGGTTCATGCTACAATCTAACTTTACAAGTGTAGTTGGTAAAGTTGGTAAATAAACTAAATTATTCTCAACACATTCTAAAGATTTTAAATTTACAAATGCTTGTAATCCATCTAAATTTGAAATTTTTAAAGCGTTTAAAATTAATGATTCAGTTGAAATAATTTCTGGACATGTTGTATTCAATTGATTTGAATTCATACAATTAGGGAAGTTCTCATTTAAAAATACCGCAAAATTTTCATCTTTTATTTCGATGATATTTTGAGCATTTCCATAAAACGAAACTAAAATTGCTATGAATACTACTTTTAACATGTTTATTATAATCTTATATAACAAACATAACTAAAAAGCAAAGGGGTTTATTAACATTTTGAAAATTGCATTCACCAAGCATTGTTAATAACTATGACTTATATTTTTATCGGGTTAATAGAAACATAAACACTTGATTTAAAGGCATGGTTAATGGTAAAAGTTTAATTCATCGATAAAATATGTCGACAATTTTTATTAACAAAATAAAATGCAAATACTCTCCTACAAGACAAAATTAAAGTCTAGTAGGAGAGTTATTTTCTTAATCTACTACCACTTTTTTAGTGAAATTTGCTTTACTAGTATTTACCTTTACTATGTAAACTCCTTGTTTAAGTTTATTAGCATTGATGTCGAAGAAGTTTTTCCCTATGCAATTTAATGCGTCAAAATTATAAACTTCTTGTCCTACTTCATTGTAAAGCTGAATGGAGATATCACTTCCATTTTCAAGGATAGCATTTATGTTAATTTGATTAGTCGATTTATCATAATAAGCATTAAATAAATCGTTCATTTGAACAGCTTCAATACCTGCCGAAGATAATACAGTAATTAAAATAGATGATGTATTTGAACATCCTGCTATTGTTCCAATAACTGTATACGTTTTAGTCGTATTTGGTGAAAACGCAGTTGCATTTATTACATTATTGTCCCAAACATAAGTAGTACCTCCTGCTCCAAAAAGAGTAACTGGCTGCCCATCGTATATTGTTGTTGCGGTTGCAGATGCGGTTATTGTTGGGGTTTGATTTACTGTTACTGAAACACTTGCTGGAGTTCCTGAACAGCCATTCGTTGTCCCTGTAACTGTATAGTT
>CALPSU020000189.1 GCA_943326315.2 Chryseobacterium gleum | reverse complement strand
ATTCAAATGGATACAGTTGTTGTAAACGATAAACCTTTTTTAGGAACAGGAGGATATGGTTTTGATGCGTTGATTGCAAAAAGATTTGATGAGCATAATTCTAGAGGTTTTGTAAGTTATATTAAATTGGTTTTTAAAGAGTTATTTAATTTCTCCTCAAAGAATATTACATTTGAAATAAATGGAATATCAAGAAATGTTTCAGCGTTCTTGTTTACAATTGCTAATTCTTCTGAGTTCGGAAATGGCTTTTGCGTTTCTCCAAAATCTTCAGTAACGGATGGGAATCTTGAACTTTGTATATTAAGACCTTTTTCTTTTTGGTTTGCACCATCTATTGCTTATCGTTATTTCAAAAAAACGGCAGATAAATCAAGACATATTGAAATTATTCAATTTAAAAAAGCTAGAATTAGATTGACGGATAGAATTGCGCATTATGATGGAGAGCCATTTGATGTTCGTGAAGAATTAAATGTAGAAGTAGTTCCAAAAAGTCTTCATATCTTAGTCGGTAAAAAATAAAAATTATGTTTATTGAGGCAAATATAGAATCAATTTTAGGTGTATTATCTAAATTAGAATCAACTACAAAACCAGTATGGGGAGGAATGAATGCTCAAAGAATGGTTGAACATTTAACAGATTTAGTTAAAATTTCGAATGGAAAAATTTTGATGAATATTGAAATTCCTGAAGATAGAATTGAAAAAATGCAATTGTTTTTAGAGTCTGATAAGCCAATGGCTAAAAACATAGATGTTCCATTAGCCGGAAAAGACGTTCCTTTAAGACACGATGAATTAGAACTAGCAATTGACGAATTAACTGAAGAATGGTGTGATTTTGAAGAATATTTTGAAAATGATTCAGAAAAAAAGGCAATTCATCCTTATTATGGAGCTTTGAATTTTGAGCAATGGAAAAAAATGCATGCAAAGCACTTTACACATCATTTTTTACAATTTAACATTCTTTAAAAATAAAAAAACCGACTCTTTATTTTGAGTCGGTTTTTAAAAATGTTATTTGGTTATTTTCTGTTTGTTTTGAATTACTTTTTTTTCCGTAACTTGTTCTTTTTGTATTTCTCTTTTTTGCATTTCTAAATCTTTCTCTTTTATTTCTTTTTCAATTTTAACTGGTTGTCTTCTTTCTTGTGTTACAACTTTATGAGGTGCTGGTTTCTTTTCTGATTTCGGATTCTCTTGTCCAAATGAAATACTAGTGTAAAGTCCCAATACAATTACTAAACTCAATCTATTTACTTTTCCCATTTTATATGTATTTTAGCGTTCATAGACTTTTTTACAAAGTGTGTGCCAAGATAGAAAAAAGTATGAAACATTATTTATGGCCTTTTGTTTTTGGGGTAATTTTCGGAGTTTTAAATTGGTTGTATTGGAGAAAACAAGGTTACACTTCTTTTAGCTTTTTGTTTTTAGGGATTTGCGTTTTTTTTGCATTAAGTTATATGTTTTATAAACAGTTTATTCTATAAATTTATTTAGGTAAATACAATTTCTTATCTTTAATCAATCAAAAATGATTTCTAAACAGGATTTTAAGATTAAGGTTCTGATTACTAATTAAGTAAACATAAAATGAATAAACTTTTTTCAGATTTTCCAAAAGTTTCAAAAGAACAATGGGAAGAAAAATTATCGAAGGAACTTAAAGGTGCGGATTTCAATTCTTCATTAAATCGAACGGATGAAATTGAAGATTTTTCTTTTCCAATGTATGCACACGTTAGTGATTCTTTAAAATCAGTAGAGATTCCAGGTCAAAAACCATTTAAAAGGGGGAATAAATCCGTAAACAACGATTGGAATATAGCCGCTTTAATAGAGGTTGTTGATGAAGAAAAGGCGAATCAGAGGGCTTTGGAATTATTAATGACAGGATGTACCTCTTTGATTTTTTGTTTTCAAAAAAAGGAAATAGACTTTTCTATTCTTTTTAATGAAATAGGATTTGAGTTTATTCAAACACAATTTCAAATTTCCAACTTCAATCACTATTCTTCACTTGTTTCTTATTTTAAAGAAATGAAAAGTGAGGATATTATGTATAGAATTGATTTTAATTCTTCTGAATTTAATAAGGAGGATTTTTCAAAATATGCTTCAGTTAATAAAATATCTTATTCTCGTTTTTGTTTTGTAGATGGATTTCATTTACAACAGTGTGGAGCTACTATAATTCAAGAACTATCATTTGCTTTGGCTAGCGGAAATGAATATATTGTTCGATTATTAGAGGAAGGATATTCCTTAAATCAAGCTGTTTCAAGTATTCATTTTTCATTGGGAGTTGGAAGTAATTATTTTTATGAAATTTCTAAAATTAGAGCTTTTCGTAAACTTTGGAGTCAACTAATTAATGCATATGATTCAACAAATGAGGCTGTAAATTCCTGCTTTATCACTTCTGAAATCGGCCATTTAAATAAATCATTGAAAGATCCATATACGAATCTATTACGTCAGACAACTGAAGCAATGTCTGTTATATCAGCAGGAGTAGAAACGGTTTTGGTGCATCCTTACGATTCAAAATCTACAAAAGGTTTTTCTGAATTATCAGCAAGAATGGCCACCAATATATCTCTTGTATTAAAAGATGAGAGTTATTTTGATAAAGTTGTAGATCCAATTGGAGGAAGTTATTCGATCGAACATCTAACAGAACAGATCGCCGAAAAAACATGGATTTATTTTCAGAAAATTGATCAATTAGGTGGCGTTTTAACAGAACAATCTATTCAATTTTTAAGAAATGAAGTGCTTGAAAAATCAAAGTTAAAAATAGAAAAAATTAAATCTGGAAAACAGATGCTAATTGGTATAAATAAATATCCAAATCCTCAAAATCAAACCAATACCTGGTTGCCTAAAGAGACTTTCTTAGGAATGGATCAACTAGTTTTTGAAAGAGATATTCAGTAGTTTTTAGTGATTAGGTATTAGGTATTAGTTGTTGAAGAAATTAAGCTTGAAAAAGATATAAAACCATGGAACGTATTTCATTTAAAGATATAAAATATACTTCTGATGTTGTAAATAACGTTGAGACGTCAGAAGTTTCTGGTACAACGGCAGAAAAAATAGATTTGTTCAATTTCTATCAATCGAAAGATATAGAAAATACGGAACATATAGGCTATGTTTCTGGAATTGCACCTTATTTGAGAGGACCATATTCTTCCATGTTTGTTATTAGACCATGGACTATTCGTCAGTATGCAGGATTTTCAACAGCTGAAGAATCGAACGCTTTTTATAGAAGAAATTTAGCTGCTGGACAAAAAGGTTTATCAGTTGCTTTCGATTTAGCGACTCATCGTGGATACGATTCAGATCACGAAAGGGTAGAAGGGGATGTTGGTAAAGCTGGCGTTGCTATAGATTCTATTTTAGACATGAAGATTTTGTTTGATCAAATTCCTTTGGATGAAATGTCAGTTTCTATGACAATGAACGGTGCTGTATTACCAATTTTAGCATTTTATATTGTTGCCGCAGAAGAACAAGGTGTGAAGCAAGAGCTTTTAACTGGAACAATTCAAAACGATATTTTGAAGGAATTCATGGTTCGAAATACTTACATATATCCTCCTGAATCTTCCATGAAAATCATTGCAGATATTTTTGAATATACGGCTAAAAACATGCCTAAATTTAATTCAATATCTATATCTGGTTATCATATGCAAGAAGCTGGGGCAACTGCTGCAATTGAGTTGGCTTACACGTTAGCAGATGGTTTAGAGTATTTAAGAGCTGGGATAAAGGCAGGAATGAATGTGGATGAATTTGCCCCAAGGTTAAGTTTCTTTTGGGCTATCGGGATGAATCATCACATGGAAATAGCTAAAATGAGAGCAGGCCGTTTGATTTGGTCGAAATTGGTAAATCAATTTGGACCTAAATCTGATAAGTCGTCGGCTCTTAGAACACATTGTCAAACGTCTGGTTGGAGTTTGACTGAGCAAGATCCATTTAATAATGTAGCTCGAACATGTATCGAAGCGATGGCAGCAGCGTTAGGAGGAACACAATCATTACACACAAACGCATTGGATGAAGCGATTGCTTTGCCAACTGATTTCTCTGCTAGAATTGCACGTAACACTCAAATATACATTCAAGAGGAAACAGGTATAACTTCGTTTATCGATCCTTTTGGAGGTAGTTATTACATAGAGAAATTGACAGAAGAGCTTACACAAGAAGCTTGGAAACTAATTCTAGAAGTAGAGGAGTTAGGGGGAATGGCTAAAGCAATAGAAACTGGCTTGCCTAAAATGAGAATTGAAGAGGCGGCAGCTAGAAAACAAGCACGTATTGATTCTGGAAAAGATATTATAGTTGGAGTAAATAGATACCAAAGAGAAAAAGAAGATCAAATGGATATTCTGGAAGTGGATAATTCAAAAGTACGTTTATCTCAAATTGCTCGTATTCAAGAAATGAAAGCAAACAGAGATTCACTCGCAGTTGAATTAACTTTAGATAATCTAGCAGAAGCAGCTGCAAACGGTACAGGGAATTTATTAGAATTAGCGATTGAATGCGCAAGGAAAAGAGCTACATTGGGTGAGATTTCATCCGCAATGGAGAAAACTTTTGGTAGATATAAAGCTATTATTCGTTCAATTAGTGGAGTTTATTCATCCGAATCTATGAAAGATAAAGACTTTGAATTGGCCAAAGAAATGGCAGATCAATTTAGTAAATTAGAGGGCAGAAGACCTAGAATAATGGTTGCGAAAATGGGTCAAGATGGTCACGATAGAGGAGCAAAAGTAATTGCTACTTCATTCGCTGATATCGGTTTTGATGTTGATATTGGTCCTTTGTTTCAAACGCCTAAAGAAGCTGCGAAACAGGCAGTAGAAAATGATGTTCATATTTTAGGGGTTTCTTCTTTGGCTGCAGGGCATAAAACCTTGGTTCCACAGGTTATTGAAGAACTTAAAAAAATGGGTAGGGATGATATTATGGTTGTTGCAGGAGGAGTTATTCCTCAGCAAGATTATGATTTTCTTTATAAAGCTGGAGTCTTTGGAGTTTTTGGTCCAGGAACTAAAATTTCTAAAGCGGCACAGGAGATTTTAGGGTTATTGATTAAGAGTGTGGAGTAAGGGGATATTTTGAATTTATACTTTAAGCGATAATAATAAAGACAAATCATTAAATTAAAATACGGATGAAAAACATATTGATAATTTTCTTTTTAGTCTGTCATATTTTAGTTTATGGCCAAATCGATAGTTTGCAAATTAATCAAACTCAAGGTCCTGACTATTCAAAAACTATTTATCCAAATGATGGATTAACTTATAATTCATTTGTAGGAGAAACAATCGCTGGTTATACTTTGGCTAATGGATGGAGAAAGGATACTATAAACGGT
>CALPSU020000188.1 GCA_943326315.2 Chryseobacterium gleum | reverse complement strand
TATTCTTGTCTGACTTTTATTTTGCTTTAAATGAAAAATATCGGAAGGAGAAACTTCACTAATTCCATTATATTCACGTGAAAATTTATAAGTTAAACATAAAATTTTCGGAATAAATAGAAATCGAAAATCAAATAATTTACGCCAACCCAATTTAATAAACCCAGGAGTTGACTGCTCACCTCCGAATCCAATTACAAAAAGCGTATGGTTTTTTTCTAGATAATCATAGCAATGAGCTGCTAATTTTTGAAACAATCCCTTTCTTCTATGCAAACTATGAGTCATTGTGTCGCATGATTGATAAACTACCTCTTTAACACCTTGCATCCAATACACTTCAGGTATTACTCCATAATAAGCACCGATTTCTTCTGTTTCTTTTTTTACAGCAATAAATCCTATGAATTCACCTGCTGGATTGTCTAAGAATTTCCATTTAAAATATTCGATGTTCACATTTATACCAAAACAGTCCTTCATTAATGGTAACAATACTTCAAATCGATCAGGAGTAAGTCTTTCAATTTTATAATCATCCATTATTTTCTTATTTTACTATGAAATAGTTCGCTTCTTAAAATCATTTCAGCATAATTTTCATTTAGTAAATTAATCCTGTTATACACCTGAAATTTACTGTTATTCATGCTATCCTTAACTAGATTTGTTTTATCATCCACATACAATAAATAATTGAAACCACTTTCTTGAACAAGTGTGTCCACCAAGGCTGAACTTTGTCCGTTCGGTAGCGCTAGTACATTCACATCTTTCTTTATTTTTTCTTCAATTTCTTTCTTTGACCCGTGAATTTCTTTAATTAGAACCGATTTGTCTTCAATGGTAGAAAGTACATTGTGTGAGTATGTATGTGAACCTATTTCGACATTATTATTTGAACAATCATAAATTTCATCCCAGTTCATCATTCGATAAGAGGCCTTTACTGAATATTTATTTTCTAGATTATCAATTTTTTCAATTCGCACTATTTCAGGTAATTTCAAAAAACGTTTAAACATCTCAAGGTTAAAAATCAACCAATTGTTTTGAAAATCAGAAATTTTATATGTATCCCCTTCTATTTCAATGACCAAATCCGTATTTTTGTTCTTAGCAAAAGAAAATAAATAATTGAATCTTTGTGTCCAAATAACCGTATTGAAAGACGCGCAAGTATTCACAATGTTATGATTAGAAACCAAATCATAGCCTCTTAAAATGGGCAAGGCATATTCGTAAAAATCATAATAACCATCATCGAAAGATAAGATTAATAAGGGCTTTTTTGATTTGTTTTGCCGAAAAGGAAGTTCATTAAAAGAAATTACTTCATAATGTTTTTTGATATATCCCAAAAGTTGCTTAAAAACGATTGGATCTATTGGATCAAAGAATAAATCTCTTTCGGGCGAAATTCGGTGTAAACTCAGAATGGTAATTTGTTTAGATTTATCCAAACGTAAAAATGATGGGACACCTAAAGAATAAAGTAATTTAAAGACATTATCTCTCATCTTAATTTTTACATTTTAGCTAATAGATCTGCTGTTTTTTTCACCTGTTGCCTTCTGGAAAATAATCGGACATACTCTCTATCAGGAACTAATGTATTGTTATGATCTAAAAACTCCTGAAATATATCGTTTAATTTATCTGTAATTTCATTTTCTGTTGAACAGATGTACCCCAAATTTAATCTTCCTAAGGTCTCATCAATAATATCTTTGTCTGGAGGAAAAGAAATTATTGGTTTTCCAATGGCCATATACTCGTATAATTTACTTGAAGGAATGCCTTTACAATCAGAATGAGAAATCATAATTAATACATGACCAGAATGCTGCATCTCTAATATTTCCTTTCTAGGTTTTCTGTCCGTAATAACAACATTTTCCGAAAAGGATTGACTCACATTTCTAATTCGCTGAACCTGCTGTGGATCGAACGCTGTGCCAGCAAAAACAAATTTTATCATGGATGCATACTCTTCATTCTGTTTTAGAAAAACATGAAAAGCATTTAATATATTTTCTACGGGCTGACTATTATATAAGGTGCCATTATAAATCACCATAAAATCAACAGATCCGTTCAATTGCAGGTTTTCAAAATCTTCTTCAAAATAGCCGTTTAATAAAGTTTCACCTTCCTTACCAGTAAACCCCTTGATTTTATTCGTGTAATGATCAGAAATACTACTCACCATTGAAGCTGTTCTTACCCATTTTCGTTCGCTATTTCTCTCAAAAATATTTAAAAATTTTTCAAGTTTAGAATAAATCCTAACTTCATTTGTACCCCAGTCATCTCTATAATCTGCAAGCCATTTTATGCCAAATTTTCTATTCAATAAATATCCAAAGCGAAACATCGGAAAGGGACTTGCTGAAATAATCAAATGTTCAATATCCCTATTTTTTTCTAGATAGTTTTTAGAAAAAGAATACAGGTTTCGGTAGGGTAAAACTTTGGTTGTAAAGTTGAAGAGTAGCAATTCTAAAAACGTCAATGTTTTCCGTAATAAAACGTTTATTTTTGACGTCGACTTTTTTAAATAAATCCGATCTCTTAAGCTACTAACATAAGGAAGATAATACACTTCATAATCGTCAAATTTTTCATGTACAATTTTATTTCCAGATGATCTTCCTGTATCTTCTGGTTTGGCAATCGGTAAATCCCAATTGCGTGTAACAATTACTGGATAAAACCCAAATTCTTTCAAATATTTAGCCCAGCCTAAAGCTCGTTGTGATGCTGTCAAATTACAGGGAGTAAAAAAATAAGATATAATAATTACTTTTTTCATTCCATCATCTTGATATAATCATACGTTTCACTTTTCGCAACGTATTAATAACTGTAATATAGGAAGAATAGTGAGTGTGTTTTCTTATGGGCCTGCTCATTATTTCTTCAAATTCCCTTTCAGTTAATTCCATTTTTTTTATAAAAAACTCTTTATCACCGCACAATTCATCTGGCTTATAAGCTGGTTTTTCCAACTCTTTTAGCGCCTCTTCTTTAGATGCTTGACCTGAACATATTAACGTTGAAAGATGAGATTTTCGTTTGTCTACTTTGAATTTTTCTGGTAAAATATATCCTTGATAAAATTTGGTAAATATATTTTCATAATGTTTACCACCATAATCTCTCCAATTCAACTCCTCCATCAATTTCTTCTTTACTTCCGTTTTGTTATATTCAATATAATCAAGCGGAGAAATGAATTTTATTTTGTGAAATTTATTATAAAACCACACTTTTAATGGTCCGATAGTAGGAAATGATTTGGTTTTTATTGTTCCGAATTCCTTATGTATTGATTTTAAATTAATTGTGTCAAGCTTATAATGTGTAAAATTAGACGGCATCCAACCTTCAGTAACAGTATTATGACCAGAAAGAATGTACTTTATTTTAAATTTTCTAGCAATTTGATATAAAATTGCCATGAAAGCATTGTCAAATGGTAAATCAATATCAACAACAGAAGCTTTAAAAAAAGCTAATTGCATATCCCGCATTTCCTCCCAATCAATAACATGCGTGTAAAGATTATAGTCTAGAACTTTCAGAATGTTTTCGATGTTCCTAGATGCTAATTCACTATTCCAACCATTATCTACATGTAAAATTAAAGGTTTCAGACCCCATTCTTTTGATAAATAAGCTAAATAACTGCTATCAACACCACCACTCACACCTAATAAGCAATTGTAATCTTTGTTGTCACCCTCTTTTTTTATCTCTGCTAGAAGTTCAAACAACTTTTGTTTACCTGCTTCATCATTAAATACAGTTTTTTGTTGTAAATCATCATAAATATGACAAATTTCACATACTCCTTTTTTATCAAAATTTATAACAGGATAATCATTGGTGTCATATAAACACCTGCTGCACTCTTGAGAAGGAGTTATCATTTCACTAATTAAATCTTTGTAATTTTTTTTTCCATTATATAAATCTCTCCACGTGTCGAATGCAGATTCTCTCTTCTTTTCAATATTTTCAAGTGCTAACTTACTATGTTCAACTATTATATTTTTTAATTCTTCTACATTAAAATTGACAGGTAATAAATAACCGTTAGAATGTGAAATTATTTCTGAAACACCTCCTACATTTGTGGCAATACAGGGGATTTTAAATGCCATGGCTTCCATAATACTAATCGGTACGCCTTCATATTGACTTGTGTTCAGAAATAAGTCAACATGATTAGTATTATAATAATCTAGCAAATTAGCATTTTCAATATAGCCATAGAAATTAAATTGAATATTCTTTTTTACCCCCAATTTTTGTTTTCCTAATTCTTTATACTTCTCTAATAATGGTCCATCACCAAAATGGGTCCATTCAATTTGAATATCATCAATCAAACCAAGAGAATCAATCATTAAATCAATTCTTTTTAACTCTATCAATGAAGAACAACTTACTATTTTTATCTGGTTACGCAAAACTGATTCAAACTTAGAATCAGATTCAATAATTGGACTAACCCCTAAACGATTTACAATTAATTTTTTTTCGTCTACAACGTTAAAATACAACTCTTTAAAATATTTTTTACCTTGGTCAGAAATAAAGAAAAACTTGTCTAAATTTTCAATTATTTGCTTACGAAATGGTAAATAAGGTGGATTATGCCTTTCGAGATATAAATCATATGCATGTACACGAGAATACATTTTTGCCTGTGGATATTTTTTTTTCAGCAAAGTAAATCCTGTCACAGCTTCAGTACACCAATACGAATGAAAATATAGTTCCTCATCCTCAAGCTCTTGTTCGGCAATGATTTTCAAGTAGAACTTTTTAAATCTTAAACATATTGAATATGAATTAAGAATAACCTTTAAAATAGAAAATGAGTTTTTTATTTTATACGTTTCTTTTGCAAACTGTCTTTCAATTCTTACATTTTTTGAAAAGAAATTTAAAATCCCAATTATTTTTTGAAATCTAGTTAAGTTAAACGGCACTATATATGAAACAACATTTTGAGGCAATTTATAGGTAGCTCTGGTATCTGGATTAGATGAAACGATTATTATCTTATCAAACTCCTTACTTAAAAAGTTAATCTGATTTGGAATCAAGGGCTCTCCCTTTCCATATGGATATGAATTTGTAGCAAAAAATAAAATCTTCATCCGCCCTTTTCGATTCAAATTTTGGAAAATAATAAAATAATAACTAAGGTTTCCTCCTGCAAGTATACAAATAAAAGCTCAAAAATTATTTAGAAACTGTTATGATTTATTATATTAGTATTTTTATGTACACGTGTTTGGACATTTAATTAATAAATTAAATAATAAATCGAATCTACATAAAATAACAACAATTATCCTAAAAAAAGCAGACCTATAAAGTTAAATACATCTCTAAATGATAGAATT
>CALPSU020000187.1 GCA_943326315.2 Chryseobacterium gleum | reverse complement strand
GGATGAATGTTGCTATTACAAGAGCAAAAGAAAAACTTTATGTAATCGGAGATAGTTCAACAATTGGGAATGATATATTTTACGAGAAGTTTTTAGAATATATGGAAAATTTAGGAGCTTATAGAAGTGTTTGGGAGCTAGAATAATGAATATGGTTTTTCAAAAAATAGTTTATTTCAGTTTAGTTTTAAGTGTATCTCTTCATTGTGGAGTTAGTCCTGAAATAGCTAGTAGACCAACTTTTTGGGCTAAAAAAATGCAAAATACAGAATTTAATAATTTATATAGTGTTGATGATAATCTATTTCGTTCTGATCAGCCATCAAAATACGGAATGAAGGAATTGGAGAAGATTGGAATAAAAACAGTTTTGAGTGTTCGTAATTTAAGAAATGATAAAGCGGAAGTAAAAGGAACGAATATTAAATTAAGTCAATATAGAATCAATACGTGGACTATTAATTACAAAGAAGTTGTTGAAGCTTTGAAAATTATAAAAGAATCCCCAAAACCAGTATTGATTCATTGCAAGCATGGTTCAGATAGAACAGGATGTATTGTTGCTGCTTATAGGATAGCTTTTCAAAACTGGACTAAAGAAGAAGCTATTAATGAATTCTTAGGAGGAGGTTTCGGATATCATGAAGATATATTCAAAAATGTACTACGATTAATAAAAAATATTGATGTAGAAAAATTAAAATCAGATCTTAATATAAAAATAATTAATCAGGGGATGTGATATACTCCACCAATTACATTCCTTGATGCACCTGTTACAGAAGAAAGAGTGTTTTCTAATCTATTTAAATATAATTGCCCTAAAAATGCAAAAATAATTGCTTCTTTAAATTCTATTATATTTTCACTTGGAATAACAATATCACCATCAAAGTAATGTTTAATTCTATCAATTAAATAGCAGTTATTCGCTCCTCCACCGGTAATCATAACTGATTTTAATTTATTACTATTTAATATTTTAGAAATTTGATATGCTTCGTGTTCAATTATAGTTGCTAAATTATTTTCAATTTCTGAATTAAAATTAATTAATGGGTTAAAATGTTGTTCTAACCATTCTGTGCCAAGTGATTTAGGAGGAAGTTGAGAATAAAAATTTAAATTATTTAATTTTACTAAAAGATTTTCATTGATAATTCCCGATTTTGAGATTACCCCATCTTTATCGTAAGTATACCCAAGTTTAGAAACCAGTTTATTCAAAGGAAGATTAGCCGGACAAATGTCAAACGCAATCATTCTTCCATTCAATTTGTAACTGATATTTGCAATTCCACCTAGGTTTAAAAAGGATTCAGCAAGTGTTTGAAATAATAATAAGTCTCCTATTGGAACTAAAGGAGCTCCTTGGCCACCTGCGACAACATCCTTTGTTCGGAAATCATTAATGACAGGAATTTTTGTAATGAATGATAAAGTGTCCCCACATCCTATTTGACTCGTAAATCCTCTTTCTGGTTGATGATAAGTAGTGTGTCCGTGAGAAGCAATAGCAATTATTTTGGATTTGTCGATATTGTTTTTTTCTATAAACTTATTTACCATTTCTCCGAATACAGAGCCGATTCTTTTATCTAAAATGAGAAATTCGGGAACATTAATAGTTTTAGCTTTGTTTAGTTCAGATATAAAAGAAGGTGAATACGAGAGTGTTTCGGCATGTAGAAGTTTGAACGTCCATTGATTCTGATTATTCATATCAAATTCGACATGTGCAATATCTAAACCATCCATTGATGTCCCCGACATTAAGCCAATAATTTCAGATTTCCTCATAGTATAAAAGTAATTATTTACGATGCTTAAACAAATTTTGAGTGTTATTTTTTTTGAAACCCTTATTGCTATTAATTTGATTAATATTTTTTTAATATAATTGATTTATGACATTCGAATTAATCAAAATTACAATACTATTCTTATTTTTTAAACTTAAATTTGCACCTCATTTAAGGTGAAAAACATAAAATATAGTAGATATGAATTTTGAATTAACAGAAGAACAGATTTCGGTTAGAGATGCAGCAAGAGATTTTGCTCAAAATGTTTTAAAACCAGGAGTAATTGCTCGCGATAATGAACAACGTTTTCCAGCAGAAGAAATAAAACAATTAGGAGAGTTAGGTTTCATGGGTATGATGGTTAGTCCAGAATATGGAGGTAGTGGAATGGATACAATGTCTTATGTTTTAGCAATGGAAGAAATTTCAAAAGTTGACGCTTCTACTTCAGTTTGTATGTCTGTTAATAATTCATTAGTTTGTTGGGGATTAGAGAAATTTTGTACGGAAGAACAAAAACAAAAATTTTTAGTACCATTGGCTTCAGGTAAAAAAATTGGAGCTTTTTGTCTTTCTGAGCCTGAAGCAGGTTCTGATGCAACATCTCAAAGAACAACAGCAATTGATATGGGTGATCATTATTTGTTGAATGGGACTAAAAATTGGATTACAAATGGCTCTTCAGCGTCGACATATATTGTCATTGCTCAAACTAATGTAGAAGCAAAGCATAGAGGTATAAATGCTTTCATTATTGAAAGAGGAATGGAAGGTTTTATTGTTGGTGCAAAAGAAGACAAAATGGGTATTAGAGGAAGTGATACCCATACTTTATTATTTAATGATGTGAAAGTTCCTAAAGAAAATAGAATTGGAGAAGATGGCTTTGGTTTTACTTTTGCGATGAAAGCACTTTCTGGAGGTAGAATTGGAATTGCATCACAAGCATTAGGTATTGCAGGTGGTGCTTATGAATTAGCTTTAGCTTATTCTAAAGAACGTAAAGCTTTTGGTAAAGAGATACATCAACACCAAGCTATTGCTTTTAAATTAGCAGATATGGCTACTGAAATTGAAGCTGCTAAAATGTTAGTTTATAAAGCAGCAACAGATAAAGATCTAGGAAGAAATTATGATCAATCTGGTGCAATGGCTAAATTATATGCATCAAAAGTTGCGATGGAACAAACTATAGAAGCTGTTCAAATTCATGGTGGATACGGTTTTGTAAAAGAGTATCATGTTGAAAGAATGATGAGGGATGCAAAAATTACTCAAATTTATGAGGGAACATCTGAAATTCAAAAAGTTGTAATTTCAAGAAATATATTAAAAGACTAATAATATTATATATTATAAAATTAAATGGCTGCTTCGATTATATTGAAGCAGCCATTTTTTTATAAAAAAGGTTCCAATTTTTCTAAACCAATTCCTCTTGACCCTTTTAATAATATCATGTTATCAATAAAATTAGTTTTTGATAGATATTCAATTGCATCATTTGTATTACTAAATTTAAGAATGCTATTGTTCAATTCAAAGAAAAGTGGTCCAACGGTTATTGTTTTAAGTGATAGTTTATTTGTTAAATTTAAAATATTTTTATGTTCTAGAATGGATTCTTCTCCTAATTCTAGCATATCACCTATTATAGCAATTTTTTTAGGATGATCGATTAAAGAAAAACTCTCTAATGCAGATTGCATACTAGTTGGATTAGCATTGTAGCAATCTAAAATTAAAGTGTTTTTATTTGTTTTATTTACTTGAGAGCGATTATTAGTTGGTATATATTCGCTTATAGCTTCATTGATTTTTTCAGGATTAACTTTAAATTTTATACCAAAGGAAATTGCTGCTAAGAAATTATAAAAGTTATATTTACCAATCATTTTAGTAAATACTATATCTGATGTATAGTTTTTAGTTGACCATTTCATTTCAACAAAAGGGGATAGGTTTACTAATTCTCCTCTTATATCTAAGTCTACTTTTTGTCCGTATTTAATATTTTGAATAGTATTAGGTAGATTTTCTAACAAGACATCATCATCCCCATTTACAATAATAAAACCTTTTTTTTCTTCAATTGAATTAAATAATTCAAGTTTTGTTTTTAACACACCTTCAAAATTTTTGAAACCTTCTAAATGTGCTTTTCCAATATTTGTTATTATTGCCAAATTAGGTTCTGCTATCTCACACAATTCTTTAATATCATTTAACTTATTAGCGCCCATTTCTATGATCGCTATTTCGTGAGTAGAATTTATTTTTAGAATTGTTAGAGGAACACCAATATGGTTGTTTAAATTTCCTTCTGTAGATAATACATTATATTGCTTAGAAAGAACGCAATTAATTAGTTCTTTTGAACTTGTTTTTCCATTACTTCCAGTAATTCCTATAATTGGAATTGAAAATTGATTTCTATGAAAATTCGCGAGTTTCTGTAAAAATATCAGTACGTCATCAACCAAATATATATTTTTTTCATTCGCAAATTCTTTTTCATCTACTACTACATATTTTGCTCCTTCTAAAAGGGCTTTTGAGGCAAAACTATTTCCATTAAAATTATCCCCCTTTAAACATAGAAATAAACAATCTTTTTGAATTTTTCTAGTATCAGTACAAATACCAGTACTAGATTCAAATAATTTATATAAATTTTCCATTTTATTTTTTCATTTTCTAAAATATTATCATAAAAAAAACCATCACTTGGATGGTTTTTTATGATATAAAATATTTATTTTTTCTTTTTCTTTTTTTCCTTTTTGAAATTAAACGCCTCAGGACTTCCATTTCTATCCATACAACATCTAAAACCGATTGTACAAGTAGATTTGTCTTCATCAAGGAATCTTCTGTTTCCTGCTACTAACCAGTAAGCTCTATCTTTCCAAGAACCACCTTTATATACTCTTGATTTATCAGAAACTAAAGTTGTTGGCCAAGAAGTTTTATCTCCTGGTTTAACTTGTGCACCATCTAAACCATACTCTTCGTATTTATTTTGGTACATAATTAAATTAGGATCTCTACTTGCCTGATTTATTTTGTTTTTAACATCGTCATTATTATAGTAAATAGAACTTTCAATATCACCATCTAAATAATCAACATAATCATCTCGTCTGTAGTTTAATCTACCAATGTTTTCTTCTTCAGTTACATTACGGTATTTCATTTTACCTGGAGTATCAGTGATAAAAGCAGTAAAACCTACACGTAACATCGATATTATTTCAAATGCATATTCATCTCCATTTGGACCAGTTCTTAATCTATCAACAAATATACCGTCAAATAATTCATCCTGTATTCTAGCAGTTGCTTCATTATCATGTTTGTTGTTTTTATCAAATATTGCTTTGTCAATTACTGCATTTATTTCAGCTAATAATTTTAACTCAATTGAATCTTTTACGTTACCATGTGAAACGTAGAAAGGATCTGGAGCATAACCCGTTTTAGATTGATTTCTTGAGCCAACACCTTTTGATACACCTAATGGGATTACTGTATCATTTGGATCATGTTTAGCAGCAGATACACGTTGGAAACGAACTCTTTCAAACTCATTTAAATATTCTTTCATTCCATGAACATCAAAAGTTACATTTGCAGCCTTCATT
>CALPSU020000186.1 GCA_943326315.2 Chryseobacterium gleum | reverse complement strand
TTAGCACTTGGTTTTTTGGATTGGGAAATTAAATCTAAACGTGTTCATTCTCCAATTTTCATTATTCCTGTAGTTTCTAAATCGTTAAAAGCTACAAGAACAATTGAAATAAATTTTGATATTCAAGATGCATTTTTAAATCCATTTTTAATTAATTATTTTGCTTCTGAATATGAGCTTACTGTTCCTTTGTTTGAAGTTAAGTTAGATTTATTAAATCAATTTAGCCTTTGGTTAGAATCAGTTGGTTTAGCGTTTACGTTTCAAAAGAAACAATTTATAGGAAATTTTCACCACCATCGTTATCAAATAGTAAAAGAGTTAGAAGGGTTATTAGAAGTGAATGAAATTGGGGAAAATGTTTCACAAATTTTAGGCAGGGAAGATAAAGTAGAGAATATAATTTTTCCACTAGTAAAAGATAATTTGTTCCCCATAGACAATGATCAACTTAGGGTTTTTGAAGAAATTAAAAAAAACAATACCGTTATTCAAGGACCACCAGGAACAGGAAAATCGCAAGTTTTATCCAATTTATTAGGTAAGATTTTAGGAGATTCTTCAAATGCATTGGTTGTTTCAGAAAAACGAGTTGCTTTAGAAGTGTTACAAAAAAAATTAGCAAACTTTTATTTAGATGATTTTACATTTATTACTACTTCAGAAACGGTTGCTCATGACTTTATTCTATCTTTAAAAAAGGTATGGGAAAGAATGGAATCTTGTTCTTTTTCAACTCGAAATTTCAATCTTCATTTATCAGAACAATACAGTCAAAATTTACAATTACAATTAAATTTATTAACTAAAAAAGATTTAATTGGAGGTGTTAGTTTTGACGAATTTAATATTCTTGCTAAAGGAATTGATTTTTCAAAAATAAATTTTAGTAGCGATTCGCCATCTGTTTTTGAATGGTTAAAAGACAAAAAAATAATAGAAGAAATCTATAATTTTAATTTAAATGAAAGCATCCAATTTTTACCTTTTGAAGGAATTAAAAGTGATGCATTTAATTCATTTGATTCTAAAATTAAGGAATGGATTTTAGAAATTAAAGAACTTTCAAAACATTTTAAAGTTGAAACAATACGTGATTTTGATCAAGCAATAAGAACGGCATATGTATGTCAAATTATTGAAAATGAATTAATTAAGCCTTATGTTTCTGTTTTAAAACCGGATTCTAAGGATCAAAAAAAGTATATATATTTAAAAAAGAGGCAATTAGCAATTAAAAAAAGATTTTTATTACTTCAAGGGGAGTCAAAAAATTGGAAAATCGAACCTTCAGAAAATGAAGCTAAAACTCTAAAAGAAGCACTTGAATCTAATTCATATTTCACAAAAAGAAAAGCAAAAAAAAGAATTCAAAAACTAATAAGTTCCCCCTTCATAAATTCTATTTTAGCAATTTCAAAATGGCTTGAATATTTAGAGATAAATAAAGATATTTCTAAATTATCAATTGAATTTAGCGAAATAGGTATTGAATCGCCTGAAATAAATTGTGAAATTATAGATAGATACATCCTTCAATTGGATAAAAAAGAATGGGAAATTTATTCTGAAATTGAACCTGAAAAAAGAAAAATAATATGTGAATTTCATTCAAAATTAAACACACTTAATTCGGTTTTTAAAACTTATTTTCAGTTTAATCTTGATACTCAAATTCAAAGTACGATTGAAAATATCGCTTCTCAATTTGAAGATTTATTAAAATGGAAATCATCCATAGTTTCGATTCATAAATCTTGTTATAGATTAGTTGGAAAAGCAACTTCAAAAGATGAATTTTTAAAAACTCTTTTAAAAAGTAATTGGGTGATATTTGAAAGTAATTTTCCTGAATTTTCAAAATTTAAACCGGAAGATATCCATTCTAAAATAGATCAAATTATTCTTCTTCAAAAAGAGGAAAGTTCTATTTTTTCAAAAATTATTGAAGAGAAAATATATTTCAAATTTCAAGAATTTCATCAATTATTAAGAACACCTTCACAAAAATTAAATAGCGATCAAAAGCTCAAAAAACAAAAATTAAGGAAAGGAAAATCTATATTAGTAAAAGAATTTTCGAAGTCAAAAAGTCATCCTTCAATTCGGGAATTATTAAAATCTGAAGCAGCTATTTGGATACATTTATTAAAGCCTATTTGGTTATCTAATCCTGTTCAAGTTTCAAAATGTTTTCCGCTTGAGAAAGATTTTTTTGATTTTGTAATTTTCGATGAAGCAAGTCAAATTATACTTGCAAACGCTTTAGGTTCTTTACACCGTGGAAAAAGAATTGTAGTAGCTGGTGATAACCAACAGATGAGCCCGAAAATGTATTTTAAAACAGGTAATTCAGAATCCATAGATCTTTTACATCAAGCAGGATATTATTGGAAAAACACCTATTTAAAACATCATTATAGAAGCAAACACCCTAAATTGATAGAATTTTCGAACAAGCATTTTTATCAAAATTCATTGATAGCATATCCCTCAGGAGACTCTATTGAAAATCCAATTCATTACCATCCTTGTTTGAATGGTGTATTTGAAGAGAGAATTAATGAAGAAGAAGCTATTTTGACTGCTAGTATTCTTGAAAGTAAAATAAATGATTTCGAAACTATTGGTGTTGTAGCATTTTCTGAAACACAATTAAAATGCATCCTAGATAAATTAACGCCAAAAGTTCAAGGGTTGCTTTTTGAAAAAATAGAACAAGGGTCTTTGTTTTTTAAAGCATTAGAAGATGTTCAAGGAGAAGAATGCGATCATTTAATTATAAGTATGGGATACGCTAAGAATAAGGCGGGAGAATTTCATATGCGTTTCGGTCCACTGAATCAAAAAAATGGTTCAAAGCGATTAAATGTATTATTAACTAGAGCAAAAAAATCAATTGATTTTGTATCGTCCGTAAAATCTTCAGATTTCAAGATAACTGAAAATGAATCCGTTGATTTACTAAGATTATTTATACTTCAAATAGAACAGAATTCAATAGAGTTAAAATCTGACCCAATATTCCCTTTTGATTTAAACCCAGAAATTATTAAAAAAGAAGATCATTCTGAGGTTCATTTTCAATCCTTATATTCAGCAATTTCAGATGTCCAAGAATTAATTACTTTTCAAAGGGTTTTACTTGGGAGAGGTTGGAAAATTGTATAATTTAATTTTTACTACTGAATTTTAGTTGCTTTTGAGTAAACTACTTATCTTTACCTTTAATGTTTAGAATATTCAGCTTACTAGTTTTAGTTTTGATTATTTCCGTTTCGTGTGGGAATGAGGATTCTTTTTTAACCAAAGAAAAGAAAGTATATCCTGTATCATTTCTTAATTTAAACACCTTGTTAACGGACGATGAGAATGACGTTTCCTTTCCAATTTGGTATAATGATTCGATTATTAGAGCACATGGGATTTCAAAAATCACCAGAAAATCCTTCCTTCAAGATACCGATGATATTGAAGGAAAAGCAGTTATTTCTAGTACAGTTCCAAGAGAAATTAGAGAATTTTATTTTGTTTCAGGAAATTTAATTCAATTAAATGTTCACAATTATTACGACGATAGAGAAATAGGATCTATCTTATTTTCATATTCTGGGATTAAAGATTTTTTTGGATTTACATTAGTAGAAAGAAATACTTTTGTTTCAAAAACAGACAAACCTTTTACTGACGAAGAATCGTTAGATCCAGAAGAAAGAGAATTAGATTATCGAATTCATGTTAAAAGAAAAAATTACAATAAATGTTTAGTATACCAAGACATGGAAACAGGAGATTATCTTTTTTATATTCCTAGAAAGAAATTTTGGGGAGTGATGTCTGTTGATTCAATGTTAGCTCCAAATCCTCAAGATCATATCGTTTTGGGAACTCCAAGATTTCCGTTTAAAAAATACCAAGTATCCAATAAAGTAAATGAGTCTAATATTCGATTGTATACGTATCAAGATAAGCATCGAAAAGTCTTAAAAAATTGGGTTAAAAAAGATTATCCTTTTGACTTAAAAAGAGATTTTTTGTATACTAAAAAAGGAATTTGCAAAGGATATATTGATTCAACTTTTAGTGAAGAAATATTCGTTACAAGAAATATTTCTGAAATTCAATACAATAAACTACAAGAACCTATTAGAATAATTCATAGAAAAGAAAATTCGTCGAAAGAAATTAAATTATTTTCGGTTGAAATCTTTGAATATGTAAGGGCAAATAAAAAAGGGAAAAAGTAAAATGAATTGTTATTCAAATTCAATTAAAACAGCTCCTTTATCTACAACATCGTTAGTTGAAATATGAATAGCTTTTACTATTCCAACACCTTCAGCTTTCAATATGTTTTCCATTTTCATTGCTTCTAAGGATAGAATTTCATCTCCAACAACTAATTCTTGACCAACAGTTACAGCAATGTTCACTATACGACCAGGCATAGGAGCTTGTAATTCTTTTAATTTACGAACTTTAGGGATATCCAATCCCAATGCAGCGATTAATTCGTCCAATTCACCTTTTTTCTTCACTTCAAAAACACGGTGATTGATTTTAATTTTTAGTTTATGATCTTCCGATTTTTCTTCTAAGATTTCACCAAAATAATCCTTACCATTAAAAGTCAAAGTGAAAAAACGTTCATCATCCCATTTTATTACTGATCCACCACTACTTTTGGTTTCTTTTTCATCAATGATCCAAACTCGACTTTCCATTCTTCTTTTAATTTTGATTCAAAAATAACACAAACAATTTGTTTATTCTTAAACTTAATTAATTTTCTACTCTCTTTTTAATTTGGCTTTCTTTTCAAATTATTTGGTGGTAACTAAATAATAATAGTTTTTGTGATAAAAAAGTTAAATTTTGGTTATTTATGCAGTAACTTCGTTTGGTTAAATTATGTTTGTTTCGTTCGTGATTTTCAGGGTCTTGATCAGCGTAATTTTTAAAATAAATTGTCGTTTAATTTGTATTAATATTTTAAAGTAAAAATCTATGAAAAACTTATTTTTATTAACTATTATCATACTTTGTTCAACTATTACGTATAGTCAAAACGATTCAACTCAAACCAAAAGAATATCAATAAATGAATTTTATTTTTTTCCTGCCAATTCGATTGGAAAAAGCATTTTTAGTACAGCAAGCGACTTCCAAAAATTAGCACCGAATTCTTTACTTTTGAATAAAGATTTTACTAATTACTCGCACAATTCTTCTTTTAAAATGCATCCTGTAATTTCACCTTCTTTAAATTTAATGGTTGGGTTTAAATTCCGAAATCTAAAACATTCTTCTTTAAGAGTAGGTTTTGGATATGCATCAGGAACTAGTTTATCTACAAATTATATAAATGAAAATAGTAGTATATACGATACAGTTGTGTCAACAAAAACTGGACAAAAGTCTTATCTATATTCGAATTATACCGACAAATATTCA
>CALPSU020000185.1 GCA_943326315.2 Chryseobacterium gleum | reverse complement strand
CCCAAATAAAAGACGGAGCAATTATATACCATTTTGGGTATAAAAGGCTAATTGAAGTTGCAGTTGCAAAAGCCATTGAAGTGTGTCCAGAAGGAAAAGAATGTGAACCAGCTTTTGTATATTTAACGATATCATTAGGATATGTTTTAGATGGTCTTTCTCTATCTATAGCAAATTTCAAGGAGGTAGTAAAAATACCCGCTAAAGCAGTTGAAGTCAGATGCTCGTAGCTTTTCCATCGAACTTCTTTGTCTTTAGTAATTAAACCTGAAGCAAATAATCCAATTGGAATTGAAAAGGTAACTGTATTATCTGTGTTTGTAATAAAAGTAAATACCTTCCCCCCTCCAGAAGTATAACTTCCATTGATTTTTTTAAGTAGATTAATATCGCCATTTTGACTAATCCCACTAAAACTTATAAAAATGAAAACAATTTTAATTATATTTTTCATTCTACTACACGTTAATTATTAAAAAATCCGGAAGTTCTTCCAAGAAAATAAAAGTATTATTGATCCGATCGATTTTACATATAACATGATTTAAACCATTCGTCAACATCAAATAATCTACATTTAATTTAAAATTATATTGAGCAATTTGATTAAATACTTTTTGATTTATTGCAACATCAGTTGCTTTACACTCGACAATTAATTTTGGTTGCTGATCTGTTCCTATAACAACGATATCGCATCTTCTTGAAAGCTTGTTAATTTTTATAGAATATTCAGAAATCAATAACCCTAAAGGAATATTTTTATCATTCACTAAATAATGAATAACATGTTGCCTAACCCATTCTTCAGGAGTAAGTAACAATGTTTTTTTTCTAGAAACACACCAAACAAATAAAACATCACCTTTTTTAGAAAGTTTTAAATTTGCTTTTGGTAAAGCTAAAGCTTGAATCATTAGATTAATAGCAACTCGATATTTTTATATTTCAAATTAAAAACTTTTCCAAGAACTTCGCTTGTTAATGCACCTTTATATATATAAACTCCATTTCTAAAACCTTCATCTCCTTTAATTAGCTCTTTACAGCCACCTCTCTCTCCCATTTCTAATAAAATTGGAGAAAAAATATTTGACAGAACTAAAGATGCTGTTCTTGAAACGCGAGAAGCTATATTTGGAACACAATAATGAATAACTCCGTGTTTAATAAATATAGGTTCATTGTGATTCGTAACTTTTGAAGTTTCGAAACAACCTCCTTGATCAATACTAACATCGATTAAAACAGATCCTGTCTGCATTGATTCAATCATTTCTTCAGATACAACACATGGAGTTCTTCCAAGTGGTGCTCGTAAAGCTCCAATAACAACATCGGCATTTTGAATAGCTTTTGCTAAACTCTTAGGCTGAATTACAGAAGTATAAAGTCTTGAATTAGAATTATTTTGTAATCTACGTAAACGAGACATTGAATTATCAAATATTTTAACAGACGCTCCCAAACCTAAAGCAGCTTGAACAGCAAAGTCTCCTACAGTTCCTGCTCCGATAACAACAACTTCTGTTGGTCTAACTCCTGTTATTCCTCCCAACATAATTCCTTTACCAGAACTATAATTAGACAGTAATTCTCCTGCAATTAATACAGACGTGGTTCCAGCAATCTCACTCATTGCTCTCACAATAGAAAAAACACCTTTATGATCCCGAATGTAATCCCAAGCTATAGCAGTTATTTTTTTTTGCATTAATTTTTGCAAAATAACTTTCGGTTGAGTTGAAATTTGTAATGCAGAAACAAGTGTCTGATTTCCTGACATTAAATCAATTTCATCTTCAGTTGGTGGTCCAACTTTGAAAATAATATCGCATGAAAAAATATCCTTAGGATCGTGGCATATTTCTGCACCAGCCTCGCTATAATCTCTATCTGAAAAATTTGCCATTTCACCACTCTTTGACTCAATTCTTACACGGTGACCATGAAGAACTAAAATAGAAACGGCTTCAGGAACTAGTGCGACCCTTCTTTCTTGAAAAAATGATTCTTTTGGAATACCAATAAATAATTTACCTTTTTTAGGAGTAATCTCTAACATTTCCTCTTTTGGAAGCAAACTACCTTGTTCCATCAAATGTTTCAGTATTTCTGGATCTGTTTTCATATCAATTTATTTAAAAAAATTAAAAAAATCTCTCATAATCTCACAATTCAAATCAATTCAATCGAAATTGTGCGCTAATTTTGTTCGTTACTGCGAATATACACCCAAATTGTGTTTTCTGGTAATAGATTCTCAATTTTTTAATCATGAAACCATTAATTTTCATATTTCGTTAAGAACCTATAAATGAAATGTGTAAATTCACTCAATAGTATTGATTAAAATAAAGCACAATTAATAAAGCATGGAAAATCAAATAACAACAATTACATTTTTTAAATTTAAATCATTTTACAGTAAATTATGGGCTTTATTTATGATGCAATTTGCCCATTCATCCATAAAAAAAACTGGTAATCAAACTTTTTACAAGCTAATGGGTAGTGGCAAAGGATTAGGTTTTAATCCAATGCCTGATTGGTCGGTGTATTGCCTTATACAAGTTTGGAATACTGAAAAAGATGCAGACTTATTTTTAGAAAATTCAAAGATTATGTCTAGATACAAAAATCACAGCATTGAATTTCTAACAACTTATATGCGAAATATATCTTCACATGGACTTTGGTCTGGCAGGAACCCATTTATCAAAAATAAAGATATAAATCCAGAAAATCCATACGTTGCAGTTATTACAAGAGCTACTATCAAAAACAGGAGTATGGTTAAATTTTGGAAATATGTTCCCACATCCCAAAAACCAATAAAAAATGCAAAAGGACTATTTTTCACAAAAGGAATTGGAGAAATTCCTCTTAAACAAATGTCAACTTTTAGTATCTGGGAATCAGTTGAAGATTTGAAAAATTTCGCTTACAATAGTGAAGAACATAAAAAAGCGATTGCACTTACGAAAGAATTAAAATGGTATTCTGAAGAATTATTTTCAAGATTTCAACCTTATAAAACTCAAGGAACCTGGCAAGGAAAAGAGTGGGACTTCAATCAGCCTGTGCAATAATTGTCATAACTCCAAATGATTTATTTCTATTGAAAAATTGTTTTACTCTAAAAAGTAGCATTCCCCTCACATATCCCCAGAACTCACCTTCCATATTTTTCGACCAATCTATATTTTTTTTCTCCATCATACTCATCCAATACAAATTATATGGATCTAAAGTCCCATTTATATTCAAATCAACAATTGAAAAACCTGTATCTTTTAAGAGTTGTGTTATTGTTTTAGGAGAAAATAAAAAAGTATGTCTTGGAGTATGATAACCTGCCCAATTAGCGCCAAACTTCTTTCTGCTATCTGATTCAAAATTTGGAACTTCAATAAACACCAACCCTTTTGGCGCAATCATGGACTTTAATTTTTTCAATGTTTCTTTTGGTGAATAATCGTGCTCTAAATAATGCCACATCGTAATAATATCTGGCAACTTCTCTAATTCTAAATTATTTACATCCGTTACAGACAAATTCAATTTATCAATATACGTTGAATTATCAGTCCAACCTTTGTCAGAAAAATCAATTCCAATACAATTAGATTGAAATTTATCGTGGCATTTAGCTAAAAATGAAGGTTTGCCACAACCAATATCTAATACCGTTGTTTTTGGATTAATATCTTTTTTATACTTGACGATTAAATTAACCCTTTTTTCGTCTAACTTATTCTGACTATTTTCAACCATAGATTGGTATTTTCCCCATACGCTAGATCCTCTATAGGGTAAATAATAGTGAGTATAGTAAGCTTCTATTTTATCTATATCTACCCGAGGATTCAACATGACCAAGCTACAATTATCACATTTGTCAAAATTGAACTCATCCCCTCTTACATGCATCTGAGCATTAGTTCTAATAAATGAATTTAATTTTTCATTTCCACAAATTGGGCACTCAATTAATTTATTCATAACTAAACATAATTTTAATGTGTACTAAATACCTCATCATTTCGAAAAAACTAATCGATCAAATCAGAAACAATTTTTGCAGAAAGTAAACAAAGTGGAATTCCTCCACCTGGATGAACTGATCCTCCACAAAAATACAAACCCTTCACCTTTCTAGTGAAATTTGGATGACGTAAAAAAGCAGCAAACTTTGAATTACTTGAAGCACCGTATAATGACCCTCGGTGTGATTTAGTTTTAGATTCGATACTACGAGGATCTAAAATTGATTCGCATACTATGAATTTTTCAATATCAGTTTTTAATATCGAATTTATTTTGGTTATTATGTTCTTTTTTGATTGGATTATTAATTCGTCCCAATCTTGATCGAAATTAGCAGAAGTATTAATCATTACAAACCAATTTTCACATCCATCTGGAGCATCAATTCCTTCTACTTTACTTGTAATATTAATGTAAATTGTAGGATCATCCGAAACAGATTGTTTATTGAATATTTGATCAAATTCTTTTTCGTAATTTTCACTAAATAAAATATTATGTAAATCCAATTCCGGAAAAGTTTTTTGAATACCCCAATAAAATATAATTGCTGAACTGGATCTTTCTTGCTTTATTATTTTTTTAGGTGGTAAATCATCTTTCAATAAATTAGAATAACTTGTAAAAATATCCGAATTTGAAACTACTATTTCAGCCTCATAATTACCTTTTTTAGTTTCAATCCCATTCACTACTTTATTCTCAATTGAAATTTTATCAACTTCTTCATTAAATTTAAAATGAATACCTTTTTCCAAAGCAAATTGATACAAACTTTCTGAAATTTCTTTCATCCCTCCTACCGGTAAATAAGTCCCTAAATCCATTTCTAAATGAGGGATCATTGACATTATTCCAGGCGTTTTATAAGGTGACGAACCATTATAAGTTGCATATCGATTAAATAACTGCACCAATTTACCATCTTTAAAATGGTGCTTATTTGTGTCATCTAATGATTGATTGATATCCAATTTATAAGATAATATTAATGCTTTTAAAGTAGATAATGAAAAATAAGTTCCAAATTTATGCAATGATTTTTCTAAAAAAATACTTGAAGTCAAATCGTACTTCTCTTTATTTTTATTCAAATAATTGTCTATTTCATTCTTGCTCACTTGAAATGTATTTACAACTTCGTTTACAAAAGAATCTTTATCTGCTGAAACAATAAAACGAGTACCACCTTCCCAAAAATAATTACAGATAGTACCTCTTTTTGTGTATGTAAAATGGTCTTTTGGATTTTCATTAAAAAGTAAAAAAAGTTCATCAACTAAATTTGGTAAAGTAAATAAAGAAGGACCAGTATCAAAACGATAACCATCTTGCTCTAGATTATATATTTTACCTCCAGTATAACTATTTGATTCAAAAACAGTAACATCGTATCCTTTATGTTTCAATCGAAGAGCGACAGCTAATCCCGCAATT
>CALPSU020000184.1 GCA_943326315.2 Chryseobacterium gleum | reverse complement strand
TTAAAAGTGGAAGTAAAAGCGGAAACGGGTAATAATACTTTTTACCCTTTACATGCTCCAGAATTTATACAAAATTTATTTGAAGGACCTTATTCCGTTTTTCCAATTGTCCCTTGGGTTGCGTTTACATTATATGGAGGAATGGTTGGTTCTCTTTTAAATAAGTATCAAAAGTATATTAAAAAGACTTGGTTTCCTTTAATGTTTATTGGATTAGGATTATGTTTAAATTTATTTGGGTGGACAGTCTTTAGTGCTATTGATGCCTTTTCTAAATTAATTCATTTTCACGATGATTTAGATTTTGTAAGTAATGCTTGGTTGTATGGAAGGATTGGTCAGGTTTTAATTGTGTTAGGTATACTGATGTTTATTGAAAAATATTTTCACATTAAAGAATCCTTATTTTTAAAAGTTGGTCAAAATACTTTGTCAATTTACATTCTACATGTAATCATTCTGTACGGTGGTTTATTTGGTTTTGGTTTAAAAGACTTTATTGCTGAAAAACTTTCACCTTTAGAAGCAATATTTGGAGCAATAACTTTTATCTCTACATTTGTTCTTTATATAAAGTATATTGATGTTATTGAAGGAAGAATAGCAACTTTAAAATCTAAGTTATTTAATAGATAATTAATTTTTTAAGTATTATTAATTATCTTTTAAATTTTCTTTTTCAAATTCGATTTAACTACAGGTTTTGATTTTTTAGGTTTTTTAGGTTTTTTAGGAGCTTCAAATAATACTTTTTTATGTATAGTTCTAATTCCACAGTCATCTTCAATTGTTAATTTTATGGTATAAGTCCCTGGTTTAGGATATTCGTTTATTACGTTTGATTCATTTGATGTTTTTCCATTACCAAATTCCCATGTTATTTTAGTTGAATTTGGATAATTTGCTTTGCAATCTGCAACGTATTTTACATTTTTAGTTCTATGAAAATCAACAGAGTAGGTATTTAAGTTTAGATTATAACTTTCATAATCTTTTAAGACAATTTCAGCAGCTGCTTTTTGAATTATTTCTGCATTTTCTTTACTTATAGTAGATGTAATTACACCTTCAGGTGTTTCATTGAATAACGCTGTATAGAAGGTGCATGCAGAAAGATATGAGCCCAGTTTGTTTGGATGAGCTTCATCTTCTACATATAAATTTAATTCTGGATTATTTTCTCTTACATATTTCCATACCATTCCTACAGGAACGATTGGAATTTTATAAATATCGCTAACATATTTATAACCACATATTATGCTATCTTGCATTTTTTCATATGTGTTTATTTCTTCTCTTTCAGCAAATCCATTTTTATATCCCCACGTGTTATAAAGAAGCAAATTAGAGCATGCATTGTTTAATTTTATGGAGTCAATAATTTGTGTAATGTATGGAATTGAAGCAGTGTCTATATAATGTTTTGGGTGACAGAATTCTCTGCTATATGCCTGCAGTACAATATAATCCCATTTTCTTTCTTTAATTTTTTCAAACATGTCTAATCGTGTTGTATGGACATGAAATGACGCTCCTGCTTGAGTATTTTTTGAAACATGCACAGATTTTCCTTTTGCAATTGCAATTTTATTAAAAATCGCAGGCATATCATTCATATGCGTAAAACTATTCCCCAAAAATAAAATACTTAGAGTATCATTTTTTAAGGTTTGTCCATTAAGTAGGTTACTCCCAATTATACAAAATATGAATAGTATTTTTTTAATAAATTGCATTATACAAATTAGTTTTTAATCTTTAAGCATTTCTTATTTTTTCAGCTATTTCATTAAATTCTTCCGATTCTAATTTTAATTTTTCTTGATTAAAATTCATATCAGATAATGAATTCATTGGTACTAGATGAATATGTGCATGCGGAACTTCTAATCCTATTACAGTTATCCCAATTTTTTTACATGGAAAAACTATTTTTATTTTTTTAGCTACTTTTTTAGCAAACACAAAAATCTCACCAATTTGATCGTCTGCTAAATCAAAGATATAATCTGTTTCATTTTTTGGAATAACTAAAACATGGCCTTTTCGAATTGGCGTGATATCCAAAAACGCTAAAAATCTATCATCCTCAGCTACTTTATAGGAAGGAATTTCTCCTTTTACAATTTTTGTAAAAAGTGTACTCATCCTCTTGAAATATTTAGAATTTCGAAATGTATAATTCCGTTTGGTGTAGTTATTTCAGCTATTTCTCCAACTGCTTTTCCTAGTAAACCTTTTCCAATTGGAGAATCCATCGATATTTTTTTCGCCTTTAAATCAGCTTCATTTTCAGCAACTAATGTATATTCTAATTCCATTCCATTAGATACATTTTTCATCAATACTTTTGAAAGTATAAATACTTTAGAATTATCAATTATAGATTCATCAATAACTCTTGCATTTGCAATAATTGTATCTAGTTTTGAAATTTTCATTTCAAGTAATCCTTGCGCTTCTTTAGCTGCGTCGTACTCAGCATTTTCTGATAAATCACCTTTATCTCTAGCTTCACCGATTTGATTTGAAATAGAAGGTCTTTCTATTGTTTTCATTTCGTGTAATTCTTTTTTTAACCTAGCTAATCCTTCTTCTGTATAATATGTTATTTGCGACATGTTATTTTGTTTTTAAGTCTTTATATAAACCAAAACAAGAGAGCCTATTGAGCTCTCTTGTTTTAACAAATATATTATTATTTTTTATTTTAAACTAATTGTTGCTCCTATTGTGTGTATTGTTCCAAATACTCCTGCAAATCTTGCACAATATTCAATACCTAGTGCATTTTTGTTTTTCCCTACTAATGCATCAACTGAAAATCCTGCAGTTGGTCCTAGTAATGCGTTTGATCTATTTACTGAAGACATGATATTTTTTTCATATGCATAACCAGCTTTTAGGTTGAAAGCCATCTTTTCTGTTGTCATAGCATAATCTAATCCTAATCTAAACTGATCGTATGAAAACGAATTAGCTGTATATCCTAATGCTACAATTAATTTTTGTTTTTCATCTAATATGAAATCGTATGATCCACCTATATTTAATAAAGCAGGAAGTTCAAATTCTTGAGAACGTTCATTCAAAGTTGTTATTTGACCAGTTGAATTATAAGTTGCTTGTTGACTTAACCCGTCTCCTTTAAATTTCATTGTAGGACCAACATTTTTAAGTGCTATACCAAATTTAATTTGTTCTTTTTCACCTGTCACATATTTAATTCCAACATCCATTGCAACTCCAGTTGACTTCATATTTGTCATACTTTCTGATATTACTTTGAAGTTAATTCCTGCATGTATTGAGCTTGAAAATGATCGAGCATATCCAATATTAAAAACATTTATTCTTGGAGAAAAGACACCTATCTTACCTTCTGGGTTTGCAACAGTTGTCACTTGAATATCTCCAAAGTTCATCGCTTGAATACTAACAGCAAATACTCCTTGTTCGTTTATTCTTTGTGCTAAACCTGCGCTGCTGAAACTAATTCCAGCGTTTCCCATCCAATTACTTGAATTAAATTTAATTTGAGTTTTTTCTGTAAATGCTAAACCAGCAATATTTGTAAATGTTGCTTCTAAGCCTGTAGAACTTGCAATTCCAGCATCAGCCATTGCAGAACCCCTAGACCAAGGATTAACTAATAAATGTGAAGCACCGGCTGTACCAGAACGATCTTCATTCCCTGCTTTTAATACAGAGCTTCCAAGGATAGCTCCGAATAAAATTACATTTCTTATAGATAACATTGAATTTTTCATTCTTATTTCTATTTCTATTTATTAAAGACTTTGTAAATCAACCTGACGCATTCCTCCAAAGAACTTAAGGACACGTTCACCAACATTTGGTATATCTACATGTATTAAATATACACCACCAGCAACTGGTATACCTTTCATATTGTTTAAATCCCAATCTAAATAGGATGTTTGACTATCTTTTTTAAAGGATCTAACTAGTTTACCATTTACTGTGTATATGTCTACATTACATTTTTCAGGTAAGTTTGTTATTTTAACTCTTGTATCTAACCTTCCTGATTCATATTCTGAATATGCATAGTATGGATTTGGAACTATATTCACCAATTGTAATGCTTCTGCTAATTGATCTTTACTTCCCCTTACAGTTGATATATCACCCATATTCCATGAATACATTGGATTACCACCATTTTTACCAGTAGCTATATAGTTTTTATATTCTTTTTGTACTCTTAATTTAATTCTAACATCTGTAGACATTAAAGTTTTACCATATAAAGTAATTGTGTTAGCGATCCAAGTCATACTTCCGTATAAATTACGTTTTGCATTTTGGTCACCACCTTCAATTGCAGTAAGTAATTTGTAAACTTCATTTGTGCTTGTTTCTTCAGTATAGTAAGGGAAATCATATGCAGCACCAGATCCGTTTATTGTATTTTGTTTGTAACTATATACATAAATTGGATGCATTCCTCCTCCAATTGGATTTCCATATTGATCTGTTATTTTATCCGTTGGATTCCAAATTAAGTCACTTCCATTATCTCCACCTAGGTATGAGTTTTCTCCAAATGCCATGAATAATCTAGCACCAGATTCTAAATCTATTGCATATCCAGGAAACCATCCCATTCCTACTGTACCCGTGTTATCCGTTAAGCCATCTTTTCCAACGCTGGCTGTTTTTCTTAAACCACCTGATTTTCCATTACCAACTGTCAGGTTAGGATCTCTACCTAACTCTATTACTGGACATCTTGTCCATTTAGATTTATCAGAAGTTAGAACGATATCCACACTTGGTGTAAATGCTATTTGAGCAATATTTCTATAACTAGAAGGAGAAGAAATTGAGCCACTACTGTAAGATTGCCCAATTCCATAATATGCTAATGGCATATAATCACATTGGTAACCAACAATTCTTTGTGGAGCAATACCACCACTAATTATTTTAGAATACATTTTTTCAGGATCTATTCCTATTTCATCTCCGTAACATTTTGGAGCATTGTATGGAGGATTACCTTGTTTAGCAGTATCTGCTGAAGTACCTAATCTAATCCAGTTCATTGGGTTAAATCCATCTGCATCTGGAATAAATCCTAACCAACGTTTAGATGAATCTTCATATTCTATACTTGAAGATATAGGTTCAGCAAATTTATTAAATGTTGTTCCTGTATATTTAGTTTGAAAGATTTGAACTGAAATACCCCATTGTGGTATCACTTGTTCATTATCTTGAGATATATTTATAGAGGATGTTTTAGATTCTAGAAGTGTTCCTCCTTCTGAATCATATCTGTTTATTGTCCATCTAGCTGTATCTGCGCCATTTGTATTTCCTGTATTATAGCCATTAAATAAACATTCAAAATACCCATCTGCTACGTTAAGTGGATCTACTACTTTAATATTCACTGGCCCACCATTGTAGTCATATTCTGGATCTGCTTTGTATCCATCTCTTACAATTGCATCTTCTGTTTCTTGAGTAATTGTTAGAGCTTTATTACCATTTCCGT
>CALPSU020000183.1 GCA_943326315.2 Chryseobacterium gleum | reverse complement strand
TCCCTCTTTGGAGAGGGATTAAGGGTGAGGATTTGTGGAATTAGTTTTTAAGGTTAAATTGAAGATTAATATTATCCTCCCCCTCGGTCCCCCTCCAAAGGGGGAAGTTAGATTATACCTCAAAAAAATTAAATTAGATTTATATGATAATTAGATTAAAAAGTATACTCAAGTCTCCCTCTTTGGAGGGGGATTAAGGGAGAGGATAATGTAGCAATTTATTTGCAAGATAATTTCAAAAAAAAATCCTGTGAGTTATACTCACAGGATTTTACCATTTTAAATTTAAAATCTATTTTACAATCTTAGTTACTTTAAATTCAGTTCTTCTATTTTTCTGATGCTCTTCTTCAGTACATTCGACACCGTCTTTACAATGATTCACAAGTACAGTTTCACCATAACCTTTGTGAGTGAGTCTATTTTCGTCGATTCCTTTTGAAACTAAATATTTAACAACAGAATGTGCACGTTTTTCTGAAAGATTAAGATTGTATTTATCTTTACCTCTACAATCCGTGTGAGATCCCATTTCCACGTAAATCGATGGATTATCTATTAATAATTTATAAAATTTATCTAACTCAATCGCTGCATCTGGACGAATATTCCATTTGTCAAAATCATAATATATATTTTCAATTACGATTGGTTTTTCAATTACAATTTTACTTAAGACAAAATCAACAACATAGTCTTTTGAATATTTTTCACCTTTTGTTGACACACGCGTACTTTTAGTAAAGTATTCTTCCTTAGAAGCATACACAACATAATTTTTATCAGGCTTTAATTTAAAATAATATTTTCCGTTAATATCGGTCAACATTAAAAATTCTTCATTTTTTGACCCAACATTTTCATTTATCAATGTAATAGCGACACCTTGTAATGCCTCTTGACTACCTTCCAGTGATACCGTTCCTGAAAGATTAAAAGTTGGATCATTTTTTTTGAATTCATAAATATTATCCGAATCATTTCTGTTAGAGGAAATATATCCTGTACCTTTTTTATTATCATAATAAAATGAAAAATCATCTTTAGAAGAATTTATAGGATAGTTCAAATTTTCTGCTTGTAACCATTTATTAGCCTTGGTATCAAATGAAGTAAAAAAAATATCCAATCCACCTAAATTAGTATGTCCATCCGACGAGAAATATAATATACCTTCTAAAGACATAAAAGGAAACATTTCATCGCCATACGAATTAATTTCTCGTCCTAAATTCTCTGGACTCCCCCATTTCACTCCATTGAAAACTGATTTATAAATATCAGTACCTCCAAATCCTCCTTTCATATCTGAAATAAAATAGAGCGTTTTTTCATCGTTTGATAAACAAGGATGTCCTACTGAGTAATCGTCGCTATCGAAAGGTAACTCTTCTAATTTTGTCCAATTTCCATTGACTAATTTCTCTGAAAAAATCTTTAGATTATTCTCATTATTTGAGTTTTCAATTGGCTTATTTTTAAAATAGTTACTTCTCGTGAAAAACACCTGATCTCCAGCTTTATTAAATATTGCTGGTCCCTCATGAAAACGGCCATTTATGCCATTTAAAGGTTCAGGATTAGACCATTTACCATTTTTACCCTTCTCAGAAAAATACAAATCGTAAAATGAACTTCCTGTCCATGGATCTTCTAAAGATTTCTTTTTCACAGCTTTATTAGCTGTAAAAACAATTCCATTTTTGTATGGAACTTCAGCAAATTCAGAATCAAATCCTGTAAATTCTATTCTATTTAATGTAAAAAGTGTTGTATCCTTCATGAATTGATTTATAGAACTACAAGAGGTTAATAACATTTCAGCATCCGTATCCTTTGGTACTTTTTCTAAATATTTATTTAACCATATTTTTGCTGATTTATAATCCTTCTTATTCATCAATATTTTTGCATAATGAATATATGTCAAAGGTTCTATTTCTGGATAATTAACCACTTCTTTGTAAGTTATTTCTGCATTTTTATAGTCATTAACTAATCGATAACACTCTGCCAATTTAATTTTAGCTTCGTGATTGTCATTTTTTGCAATTGCTTTATTATAATTTTCAATTGCTTTATGATATTGTAAATTTGAAAATTCCACATTTCCTTTTTTATAATAATTTATACAACTTGAAAACAAAATTGTTAATGCAAGAAATACGAATGTTGAAAATTTATTTTTCATGTTTTCTAGTGTTAGTATTAAAAATAACGTGGGTTTTTAAACTTTGCAACTTCTTTTCCGAAATCATACCCAATCATAAATTCATGACTGCCATTTGAATATTTCCGAACATTTGAAACTGTAAAATCATAACTATACCCTAATCTAAATTGATAATTTGTTTGATACTGTAAAAGTATTGAAACAGCATCTCCTGTTCTATAAGATGCACCAATCCAATAATGATCTTTATACAACAAATTAGTATTAAAATCTACCTGGAGTGGAGCCCCAGGTAGATATTTTAATAAAATAGACGGTTTCAACTTTACATCTTTATTTATCGTAAAAACGTAACCTCCTGTCAACATATAATGTCGGTTTATCATCGTTGATTTATTGATATTTATACCTGCATTATAATTTCGGTCGTATGCCCAAACGGTTGGTACTGAAATTCCTGCATACCAATTTCTAGTGAAATAATATGCTCCTACTCCAAATTTCGGCAACCATTGTGTCTGTTTCGTTCCGCCGTCATAAACCTTATCGGATGCATCCCAATAGGTTAATTTACCTGAATCAAATAAATATCGAGATACACCTGCTTTTATTCCTAATGCAAGTTTTCCATTTTTAATATTTATTTGATAAGCATAATTTGCATAAACATCCGTCTGTGTTGTCGCACCAATTTGATCGTTTACTAGAATTAAACCTAACCCCATGTTTTTAGTTTTTATAGGGCCGTCAACTGCTAAAACGGTTGTACTTGGAGCCCCTTTTAAACCTACCCACTGATTTCTATACATCAGTGTTGAAGTAATATATTTTTGACTTCCTGCATATGCTGGATTTAGCAACAGTCCGTTAAACATATATTGACTCACCATCACATCTTGTTGTGCTAAGATTTTTGAGGACATCATACATATCGCTGCTATTGATATTATTATTCTTTTCATGATTCTCTATTTTTATATCAAATACTGATTTTAATTATCTAATTATTTCATTCGTATTTCAACGTAACCTTTTAAGACAATATCACCTCCGTTAATTTCAAGAATTGCGAAGTATGTTCCTTCAGGTAATTCCTCATTAGATGAGTTCACTCCTACCCATTGGTTCATATAATTATCTTTCGTGAAAACGATATTTCCCCAGCGATTATAAATTGTCAATTTGTTGTTTGGATATGCTTCTATCCCTTTTACAACAAAGAAATCATTATTACCATCACTATTTGGAGTTATACCTGAAGGCATTGCTAATTCATAAGGCTCCGTTAAACGTATAGCTCTAGAGTTAACACATCCATTTTCATCCTTAACTATTACTGAGTAAATACCTGAAATTAAACCAGATAAATCTTCCTGAGTTTGACCATTTGACCAACTATAAGAATATGGTTTTGTGCCTCCATTTACTATTAAATTAATTGAACCATCACTTCCATTAAAATGACTTACATTAAATGAATTCCAATAGTTTGATGCTTCTAAAACCAACGATAATGAATCAGGTTGAACCAAATGAATTGTATCGGTAGTTTTACAACCTTCATCATCGGTTATTGTCACAGAATAAATTCCAAACGTTAAACCATTGATATCTTCACTTATTGATCCATTAGACCATAAATATGTGTATGGACTTATTCCTCCTTTGACCGTTATGTCGATTGAACCATTACTTCCTCCATAACAAAGGATATTCTTTCTTTCTACAGTATCACTAATCAAAGACGGTTGAATCAAAGTAATCGATTTTGAACCTGAACAACCATTTATATCTGAATAAATCAAATTATACGTTCCAACAGAAATATTATTTAAATCTTGTGTTGTTGAACCATTACTCCAATTGTAAGTATAAGGAAACACACCACCAACTAATGATAAATCAATGGCTCCATTTGATGCTCCGTTACAACTAGCATTTGTAGAAGTATAAGTAGAAATAATTTCAGAAGGTTCCGTTAAAACTGTATCTACCATAGCCGAACATCCATTTACATCACTTACGTTTAAAACATATTGATTAGCTATAAGTCCTGAAATATCTGGTGTTGTAGCACCATTACTCCAATGATAATCGTATGGTAAAGTACCTCCTGTTGTAGATGTACTAATACTTCCATCCGAAGATAAATTACAACTTACTCCGTAACCATTATAATTTGAAGTATAATCTACTATTACAACCAATAATTCAGGCTCTTGAATAAATAGTGAAGAAGTAGCAACACATCCATTCATATCGGTAATAGTAGCTTTATGACTACCATTAGTTAAATCCGTTGCTGTTGAAGTATATTGTACTACATCACTGTTCCACTCAAAAGTATATGGTTCAGTTCCTCCGATACCAACTGCCAATGCAATCGCATCATTCGCACCTGCGCAACTTATACTTCGCCCGTTGTAATTAGAAATTATTGTAGCTGTAGACGAAAGTATAGATGGTTCAGTTAAAGTAACTGAAGAAGTTGTTAAACATCCATTTTTATCCGTAATTGTAACTATATATGTTCCTGCTCCTAAATCAATAGCACTAGATGTAGTTTGAACTGGAACTGTGTTCCAACTATATAAATATGGTGAAACACCTCCCATTGCAGTAGCTGAAACAGCTCCATCTTTCGCTCCATTACAACTAATGTTTTTTCCATTAAAGTTTGAAGTAATCGAGACAGTTGAAGTCAAAACACTAGGTTCACTTAGAGTTACCGAAGAAGCTGAATGACAGCCATTCACATCCGTAATTGTTACAACATAAGTGCTAGCACCCAAACCAGTTGCATTTGACAAAGTTTGAACTGGTGAAGTGTTCCAACGGTATGAATATGGCGCTGTTCCTCCTACCTGAGTTGAAGAAGCTGCTCCATTATTAGCTCCATGACAACTGATATCGCTTCCATTATAATTAGAACTTATTGTCGCACTTGAAATAAGTAAATCCGGCTCAGTTAAAGTCACTGAAGATGTAGTTAAACATCCATTAGCATCTGTTATTGTCACAACATAAGTGCCAGCACCCAAACCAGTTGCATTTGACAAAGTTTGAACTGGTGAAGTGTTCCAACTGTATGAATATGGCGCTGTCCCTCCTATTGGTGAAGAAGATGCTATTCCATCAGTTGCTCCATGACAACGGATATTTTTACCGTTATAGTTCGAAGTAATTGCTACAAATGAATTAAGTGTTGCTGACTGAGTTAATGTAACAGATGAATAAGCCAAACATCCGTTGTTATCCGTTACTGTTACTGTGTATGTTCCTGCTAATAATGCAGTTGCATTTTGAGTTAACTGTGCAGGAGTTGTATTCCAACTGTACGTATAAGGTGCAGTTCCGCCAGTAGTTGCTGTAGTTGCTGATCCATCG
>CALPSU020000182.1 GCA_943326315.2 Chryseobacterium gleum | reverse complement strand
TACATCGTTGGTTCGGATATCGTTAAAAAATATGGCGGAACAGTTGAAGCCATTTCTTTAGTAGATGGATTTTCTACTACTGGGATTATTAATAAATTGAAGGGGTAGATTACAAAATCCTTTTTCTATTAGATTCCAACTCTTTTACAATTAATTGAATAGTATTTTTATTTAAACCATACCGTTGAATACGAGCTTCAAAAGTAGCTACCCCGTTCACTGCTTTATCAATAATTTGATTGTAATTTCTGATTCCAACTTTTTTAGCTACTGCTACTAAATCCTTTCTATCTATTCCGGAATTCTTTCCGTTTATTGATATTTGATGGGGAGTATTAAACTGTTGATATGGGTCAAAAGGATATGTTAAATCATATGCAGGAGTTAACGACCATTGCCCTAGTTTATCCATCATAAACGAAAAGTTTTTAGTATGGTCATCTCTATTTGAAGCGGCAACATTAAAAACCATTTGGGTAAATAATTGCTCAGAATTAACATAAGGTAAATCCAAATAAACAATAATTCTAAATATTTCTTCATACGAAAAATCCGTATTTCGACCGAAAAATCCTGTTAAAGCATTTACTGTTTGCGTATGTATTTTTTCATTATTTATCCTATCGAACCTTTTACTAGCAAAATGTGTGCTTTCTCCTGATGAAATCAATTTTGAATCAGCTACAATTAACCCTATTTCTCGAGCAATTTCATTATACTCAAATTCGACAAAATTTTTCTCTTTATTCCAAATATTATTAGGATCATGTTCTAATTTAACGATGTAATAATCAAGCTCGTCTTTGTGAATAATATCACCTGCCAATAATTCATTTTTATCATTAATAGCAACCAAAACTTTTGCTTGAGCACCTCCAAAAGAAGACCCAATTACGAGAATGTTTTTTAATGCTTCTGGATTGTGTAAATAGTCTTTTTGGTTGTATTTACGTTTAATAATAGTGTTTGAAATTCCAGCTAATTCATTCAAGTCAATCGACTGAATAACATTTGGAATATCGTGTCCTTTTTGATATTCTATCGCACCAACTCCTCTATTTCCAACATACAATAATCGTTCAACAGGATTCATTGTTGATTGATCTATTTTATTTTGCTCCAACCATTCTTTAAAAACAATATTACCAAAAGAATCAGGTAAAGAATCGTTAAAACAAGGAAATAAACCATTGAATTTTTTATGAAAATCAAACCCGTTTATTATCTGTTTTTTATCTTCGTGAAGAAGAGGAGAAATATTAAATGGTGCATTTATATAACTTTCTTCTGCTTCAAAAATAGCCGTTTGATTCGGTGCGTCCCACACTAAATAACCAACTACTTTATCCCAAATTGTTATCTTTGCTGAACTCATTTATTTTCTTTGTTATAAATCTCTTTAGGCGAAATAAAAGTCGAGTTTAAAATTTCTAATAATTTATCCGATTTATTAAATGCCTTTAATAATTTGACGAAAATTAATAAAGAAGTTCCTTTTCCTGATTCAATGTCAATTACTAACTGTCGACTAATACCAATCTTATCAGCTAAACTTTGCTGGCTATATTTGTTGTTTTTACGAAGTTGTTTAAGTTTTTCTCCTAACTCAACTAAAATGTCTCCATCTAATTTTTCAAAAAATCCCATAATGTAAAGATATCCTTACAAAGGTAGTGTAAAAAAGATTTAATGTAAAGATATCCTTACATTTATTATTACCTAACAACCTTTAAAGAGCTATATTTCGTAATAAGTTTTCCTTTTGAGTTGTAACCGGTAACATAATAAATGTAATTCCCTTCCGGAACTTGTTCTCCTTTTAAATCTAAACCATTCCACTTGAAGTATGATTCATTCGATTTGAAAACAACGTTGTTTTGTAAATCCATCACAACAATTGAAAAATCTTTTATTCCTGAAGAAATAATAGAAAACTCATCGTTTGATCCATCGTTATTAGGAGTGAAAACATTTGGTAACTTTTCAATAGTAGTTTCTTCTAATTCAACAACATCATTCAACGTTCTTTGAACTGTCTCAGGATTTGGATTTAATGTTGGCGTTACTTTTGACTCAATAACTTTCTTTTCCAAGTCTTCTTTAGACTGAATATTTGATTTTTCTGTGTTTATTTGAACCTTTTGCTCAATTTGAATAGGATCTACATAAGTACTTACAATGGAAGGCGGAAGTTGAATCTGTTTCTCAGTTTTAAGAACAACAACTTTTGTACGCTTTGTTTGTTCAACTTTCTCGTTTTTATTTATTAACGATTCCAAAGGTTTAACCGATTTAAATTGCGCTTCTTTCTGTTTTAAAATTTCAACGTGCTGCTCTTTAATAGGCTTAGAAGAATATAAAACATAACCTCCAACTAAAGTAGCCGCTGCTATAGAACTTCCAATAATAATTTTAGACAATAAAGACTTACCCACAACGGATGTCGTTGCAGCAGTTGTTCCTATTTTTGAAGCGATAGAATTCCAAAGCTCAGGATTTACTTTTGCTTCATAATTTCCTAATTTTTCAGAAAATAAATCTTTTAATATATCTTTTTCATTATTCATTTCCCTTCTATTCTATTTCTTAAGTAAGATTTTGCTCTCATATATTGTGATTTCGATGTGCTTTCACTAATACCTAATGTTGTTGAAATTTCAATGTGACTATACCCTTCAATAGCAAACATATTAAAAATTACTTTGTAACCATTTGGCATAGAATTAATCAATCTCATTAAATCTTCCGCATTTAAACCTTCAACTATAAAATCATTGTTTCCTATTTGATAATCTACTTTGTCAATTGATATGTCCTTCAAAAACTTAGTGTTTTTTCGAATTGAATCTATTGCTGTATTTGTCATTATTCTTCGAATCCAACCTTCTAAAGACCCTTCATGTGAGAAATCACTGAGCTTAGAAAATGCTTTAATAAATCCTTCTTGCAAAACATCTTCTGCCTCTTCCTGACTATTTGAATAACGCAAACAAACACCTAGCATTTTTTTTGAAAATTTATCAAACAACAAACGTTGTGCTTTCGCATTTCCTTTAATACATTCTTTTACAAGAGTAGAATCGTCCATAGTTTACACAACGTTATAAAGACGTGTTCTTTGTTAATAAAGTTGCACATTGTTCAAAACCCATAAAAAAGAATTATTTTAGTCGGTAAAACAAAGTTAACAATGAAATTAAAACTACTTTCTTTATTCTTAATAAGTGCCAAATTATTTGCTCAAAACTCTCCTATAAATATTCAAACGGGCGAATGGACAGCTAACTTATCTTTAAATGAAAAAGATAAATTACCATTCAAGTTTTCAGTAGAAAAATACACTGAAAAGTATCAATTTGTTGTTTATAATGCGGAAGAAAAAATAATATTAAAGGATGTTGCATTTTCTAATGATTCTGTTGTCGCTACTTTTTCAGAATACAATTCAAAATTGATTTTTAAAGTTTCTAATTCCGAATTAAATGGCTCTTGGGTGAATATGAATAAAAAAAATATCCGTATTCCTTTTAATGCAACTTTTGGATATACTTCTCGCTTTAGTAAAATTAATCCTGATAAACCTGTTAATGTGGACGGAAAATGGAAAGTAACATTTGACCCAAACACCAAAGATCAATCCCTTTCCTTGGGGTTATTTCATCAAAAAAACGAGTTAGTTACTGGAACTTTCTTAACTGAAACCGGTGATTTTAGATTTTTAGAAGGTAATCAATATGGGAATAAACTTTTACTTTCTTGTTTTGATGGATCACACGCTTATTTGTTTAAAGCTACGATTGAAAAAGATTCAATTTTTGGTCAATTTTTAAGTGGTAAAACATACCAAGGGAATTGGATAGGTAAAAAAGATGAAAAATTTGAATTAACAAATCCATACGAATTAACTAAAACAAAAGAAAACCTCCCGATAGAATTTAATGCTAAAAATCTGGATGGAACTCCTTTTCATTTTTCTGTTGAAAACTATAAAAACAAAGTAACCATCCTTCAAATTATGGGCTCTTGGTGTCCAAATTGTATGGATGAAACTCGTTTTTATAAAGAATTATATGAAAAATACCACGACAAAGGTTTAGAAATTATTGCCATTTGTTTCGAACCTGGTGAAGATTTAGAAGTTATTAAAGCAAAACTAGAAAAATATAAAACAAGAAATGGGGTAGATTTTACTTTTGTTTACGGTGGAGGGCCATCCAGAAAAGCTGCGAATGAAGTGTTTCCGATGCTTGACGAAGTGAAATCGTTTCCAACCTCTATTTACCTTGGAAAAGACGGAAAAGTTCAGAAAATATATACTGGCTTTAATGGTCCTGGGACAGGTATTTATTATGAAAAATACGTGGAAGAAACGTATAAGGTAATTGAGGGGATGTTGAAGTAATTATTTGAGTTATTTTTATTTTTAAATAACGCGGAACTAAATATCCGTTTTAAAAACATAAATAAATTCTTTTAAACTTATAAGCAAAAAAAATCCCCCGTTGAAGGACGAGGGGAACCTAATGTTTTCACAACGGAATAATCCTTATTGTGATTGGCTTCAAATTGTTGAGACAAACCTACACTTGTTTTTTATTCTTTCCTAACAAAAAAGACTAAATTTTTATTTATTTTATTTTTAGAGAAGAACATACATAGATTACGTTTATATGTGTTAACCTTTACCGATTTTAATAATTTATTATGTTAATTTTAAACTAATTTATTCAACATACCATGAAAACCATTTTAGGATTAGATTTAGGAACCACTTCAATTGGATGGGCTCTTGTTAGAGAAGGTGAAAACGCTGATATTATAAAAACTGGTGTTAGAGTTATACCTTTATCTACAGATGAGATAACCAATTTCGATAAAGGTAAATCAATAACAACTAATGCTGAAAGAACTTCAAAACGAGCAGCAAGAAGAAATCTTCAACGTTACAAATTAAGAAGGGAGAATTTAATTGAAGAATTAGTAGACAATACTATTATTTCTAAAGATTCTATTTTGGCTGAAAATGGTGTAAATACTACACACGAAACTTATCATCTTCGTTCAAAAGCAGCTTCTGAAAAAATTTCTTTAGAAGATTTTGCTAGAATCCTCTTAATGATTAATAAAAAAAGAGGATATAAATCTAGTAGAAAGGCAAAAAATGAAGAAGAAGGACAGCTAATTGATGGAATGGCTGTTGCGAAAAAAATGTTTGAAGAAAACCTTACTCCTGGACAATTTGTTAATGAATTGCTTCAAAGTGGAAAAAATAATATTCCAACTTTCTATCGTTCAGATTTGAGAAATGAATTTGATGCAATTTGGAAATTTCAATCTACATTTTATACCGACATACTAACTTCTGATCATTATGATAAATTATTAGGGAAATCTAAAACTCAAACTTCTTCCTATTTCACTAAAACTATGGAGATTGAAAGCGTTGAGTTGAAAGGTAAGCTACAAGAAAAGAAAGCTCAACGTTATGAATTACGAGCAAAGGCAATAAACACTAAATTAACACTTGCAGAATTAGTTGAAGTATTACCTGATATTAACGGCGACTTAAATAATTCAAGCGGTTATCTAGG
>CALPSU020000181.1 GCA_943326315.2 Chryseobacterium gleum | reverse complement strand
CAGGCTCTTTCTCATTATATACATGTAGGTAATCTTTAATTTCTTGCATATTAATTTGAATTTTTAATAGTTTATATTTTTAATATTTATCAAATTTGAATTTGATTTAATATTACATTTTAATAATTTATTATTATACCCCCCAATATTTAATTTTCTTTCTGAAATTTCAATATTTGAACTTATAAAAGCTCTATATTTAAAACTATTTATAATCGGTCTTCGAAGTTCTAAATTTTGAACGTTAACGAGATTAATTTCTTGATTTATTTCTAGATTTGTTTTAATTCCTGTTAAAGAATATGATTTAATTTTTGCATTAAATTTTTTTCCAGAAAAAATCAATTCAAAGCGTCCTTCATTTTTAACCAAGAAATAATTTTTCCAAAAATAACGACTAACAGGTATCCATAAAACTAAAACACCCTTTACTGGACTTAAACTCCAAATAATAGTAACTTTACTCCCATGAAGTAGTAGTTGTTGATTGATATAAAACATCTTCAAAAATACATAAAAAGAAAATATTACTCTACTTCATAATCTAATTTCATAGTTATATTTGCTTTTTTCCTTTTTGAAGAAGTATTAAAAGATCCTCCCCAAGAATAATCTTCAGATGAATTAGGTGCAATTATTTGAAATACACCCATATTTGCTTTCTTTAATTCGCCCAACTCACTCCCTGAATTTTCAGCTATCTTTTCAGCTCTTTTTAAAGCGTCTTTAGTTGCTTCAGAAATCATCTGAAGTTTTAAAACAGAAAGTTTTGTGTAAAAATATTCTGGATTATTTGAATAAAACTCAACACCTGAATTAATTAATTCGCTCACTTGCCTTGAAATTGCTTCAATTTTATCAACTTCATTAGATTCAATATCTACATTTTGCTGTAATTTATAACCTGTAAAAATTTCTTCGTTTGTATTTCTAGATTCATTGTAATAATTATCAAACTCTTTATTAATAGTTATAGATGAAAAAACAATACTTGCAGAATTTACACCTTTAGAAATTAAATATTTTTTAATAAATTCTCTATCATAATTTAAATCTGAATAAGCTTCTTTTAAATTCAAGCTCTTTTTAGTAAAGTTACCACTCCAGACAATCAAATCTGATACAAATTCTTTTTCACCTAAACCTGTAACTGAAATAGTATTGTCATGCTGATTTCTTGATTTAAAGGAATTGCCTAAAATTAATGCAGTAAATACAATTGAAGTACCTATTATTATTTGATTTACATATGTTTTCATAAAGTGTATTTTAAAATTTAGTTATTTATTTTCTGAGTAATTCAATTTCAAACGGAGAAACGTCTATAGTCAATCCTTTATTTGTTTTAACAAGGTATTTTATGTAATAATTATAGGTATTTCCACCAACAATAATATCGGTTATAACTACAATTGATGAATCCGCTTTAATTCTAACTCTTTCACCAGATTTAAAAGATAAATCTTCGCCTATTTGATCTCGTAATCTTGCAGTTTTAACTAACGTTTTATATTTCCAAAGAAAACTCAAGTTTCGTTGCAATGAATCTTTTTTATGGTATAATGACTTATTATTAGCTAATAAATTATGATTTTGTTTTTTCATGAAACTAATTTCAGCTTCTAGCTCAATTAATGAATTTTGAAATCTTTCTGCATCAGAGTTTATAGATTGTTGCTGAAAAAAAATTATTAAAACTGAAACTACAAAAAGTAACAAAATTAATATATACGTTTTTTTTCGTTTATTCTTTTTAACTTCTAAATCTTCCATTTTTTTTATTTTTATACTCAATTATATATATAAAATTAAATAATTATAAAACTATTTAAAGTAACGCCATTTGTCTGTAAAAACATCAAAAAAGATTTCTTTGAAATTATATGAATAAGGTCTTTGTAATTTTGATAATAAATAATGCAATAGCAATTTACTTTCACAATTATTTATTAATTTAGAAATAAAAGTTAATTCTAATAACTGAGAATCTGAAACTTGTTCAACTTTTGATATATCAAAACTAAGATAATTCAAATCATACCACTGAGATGCAGTTATTTCTCTTACTTCTATAGTTTTAAGTATTTCTTTTTTTGAAATAGGAATTAAATCTGTTTTTACAGAAGGCTTTATCATAATTAATGCAATTATACTAAATTTTTAAACAAATATGAAATTAAAATCATATTCGATTTTTTAATTGCTGAACTCGAATAAATAATAAAACTTTTGGATTAAGAAATATTTTTTAAGTTTTTATTAAATTTTATTTTTTATTTTCTGTTATAATCTAAAACATTAATCGTTATAGATATTATACAAGGTAAAAAGTAATTGTATCGATTACTTCTATTTAATATTTAATAGCGAATAATGATGGATAAATTAATATCAGAATCGATTGAAAAAATACTTCTAAACAAGGAGATGGATGAGCAAAGTTGCTTAATAGAAATTCAAAAGGTAATTACGGAGCATCTATCTGCAAAAGTAAAAGTTGATGATTCCAAGCTGTTAAAAGATGTTTTTAAACATAATCTAGAAATAATTGAAAATAATAATCAATTAGACAATCAAATAAGTTCGGGATATGAAAATTTAGATCGCTTAATTTCTGGATTTGGACTAGGTGAATTCATTGTATTTGGTGGACGACCTGCAATGGGTAAAACGGTCTTATTTCTAAACTTAGCACTTAGAATCTCAATAAATAATCCTGTTTTATTTTTCTCTTTTGACTTATCTGAAAGTGCTTTAACTTCAAGGGTAATCTCTAATTTAACTTCTATTACAACTGATAAAATCAGAAATAATCAATTGGATGAAAAGGATTTATTGAATTTGAGACAAGCTGAAGAAAAAATTAATCAATATCAATTTTATATAAATGAGAGTTGTTCAAATTCAATTAATGAGTTCAGGATTCATTGTGAAAAAATGATAAATGAAAAAGGGATTAAAGTTATTTTTATCGATTATATACAATTAATGTCGTCGACAAAGTTTGGTAATCGAAGGGAGCTTGAAATAAGTTATATCAGTCGTGAATTAAAACGAATTGCGAAAGAGTTAAAGGTTTGTTTAATAGCTTCAAGTCAATTAAGTAGAGCTGTTGAGATGCGTGGAGGTGATCGTCGCCCAATACTTTCGGATTTAAGAGAAAGTGGAGCGATTGAACAAGATGCTGATAAAGTGATATTTATTTATCGTCCAGAGTATTATGGTTTTTGCCAAGACGAAGATGGTAGTTCGAATGAAAATCGAATGCAGTTATTGGTCGAGAAAAATCGAACGGGTGCTATAGGGATTGTTGATTTAGAGTGTAATTTGGCCACTTCATTTATTTCCGATTATGTGGGTGACAATTCTCCTACAAATGTTATTGAAGGATTTAAATTTACAGATGACCGTTTAGATGAATTAGAGGATAGTCCATTTTAATTAATTATAAGATGAATCGTTGCGATAAAAATTATGAGTCGAATTCCACGACTTGAGGCTGTGATCCGCAGTCCAGTAAATAGCGGAAGGTTGAGGTGGTTTTCCAGACTTCACTCCGTTCCGCTTAGGAAAATTGAAAAATATAGATAATTTGCAACGATTCATTTTTTTACTATGGAAACAAAAAATAACCTGATTTATTTTGTGAGAGAAAATAAAGTACTTCTACTAAAAAAGCATTTTGGAGCTTTTAAAGCTGGTGCAATTTACAAGAAATCTCATTCATTAAATGAAAAAAAAGTCGCTCCATTTTTAGCAATCGACTCCCCTATTCATTTTGCTAAATTTTTAAAAATACCACTTAAAAATCTGGCTGAATTAATCAATCAACCGAACTATTCAAGTTTTTCAATTCCTAAAAAGAAAGGTGGTAAAAGAAATATTGAAGCTCCTGGTTCAGATTTGAAATATGTGCAAAGTCAGATTAATTTTTATTTACAGCATTATTATTTAACACTCAAACCTAAAAATATTCACGGATTTGTAATTAAAGATGTTACGGATGATTCAGCTTTTAATATTATTGAAAATGCAAGATTACATATTCAATCGAAATATGTTTTAACTGTTGATTTGAAAGATTTTTTTTCTTCGATTTCAGCTAGCAGAATACTTCAATTATTTTCATCTAATCTTTTTGATTATTCAGATAATTTAGCAAAAGCTCTTACTTTTCTATGTACTTATAAAGGTTTTTTACCTACTGGTTCACCAGCTTCTCCTGTTCTTTCGAATTTTGTTTGTTTAGAATTAGATCAAGCGCTTGTTTCGTTTTGTAATCAGAATAAGCTTACCTACTCGCGATATGCTGATGATTTAACTTTTTCTTCAGACTGTTCATTTACAGAGACTTTAACGGTTCAAATTCGATCAATTATTGAAGGTAATAGATTTAAAATCAATGAGAAAAAAGTTAGAATAAAATCATCGAATAGGAAGCAAATTGTTACAGGATTGATCGTAAATGATCAAGTGAATATCAATAGAAAAACTCTTAAATTATTGCGCGCGATTTTACATGATTGCAAAGTAAATGGATTGGATAATGGAATTAAAAAGCACTATAAATTACAAGATGAACCTAGTCTTGAATTAAAGGTGAAGTTTAAAAATAAACTAAGAGGTCATATTAATTTCGTGAAGCAAGTTCGAGGAGATGATTTTTTATTTAGAAAATTGGATGCTGAATATAGAGCTATATTTAAAAGGGAATAATCATTTAATTTCGAATAAAATGACAAAGGAAGAATTAGAAATTGAAATTTCAACTTTATGTTCCAAAATTAAAACTTTAATAAGTTTTAAACAAACCTTAGTTGATGCTGAAAAGTATGAAGACGCAGCGAAAGTGAGGGATTATATAATTTCTATTAGGGAAATCATGCTCATTTACACAATAATGATTAAGGAAGAAAATACTATAGAATAAAAAATTATAACTTAATTAACCTTGAACACCCTACTTAAAAAGTTTCTTGTAAATGAACTTAGTCATTATAATTCCTGCACAAATTAGATAAAATAGTATTAATCCTACTAAATTATATTTCACATCTTATATATCAAAATCACCATGGATTCGATGAGTAAAAAACCGGTTTGAAAACTGTTGTAAAAATTCCGAAAAACAATAAAAAATATAAAAATAACTGCGTGTCTATTTTGAACAAAATATTCAAAAATTTCGCAGTACAAAAATAAAAAAGAAAATAAAGGAATTGATCGTCAACAGGATGTCTGAATGCATGTGGCAATTTGATCATAAAACCAACCAAAGCAATTGCAAAACAAAATAGACAGATTGTTATTTTTTGAGAAAAAGTTAAATTAGATACTAAAAGAAATAATAATAACAAGATGTTATCAATTTTGTCTTTCATAATTTTGAATTTTATTCAGTAACGAATTCAAAAATTAGAAAAAAATTTGATTTAGTATTCACTTAAAATCATAAAATAAAAAAGAGGCAATCATTCAAAATAATGAAAAAACATGAGTTTTAAGGTCTTATTTCGTGTGTTTTGAATTTTTGAATAGAGAATTTTGAGTCCGTTTCTCATCAATGATCAAATTCACTTAGAATGAAGATT
>CALPSU020000180.1 GCA_943326315.2 Chryseobacterium gleum | reverse complement strand
CAATAAGTAATATAAGAGCAACCCATCGTAAACCAGAATGTGTGTGTAAAAGTGCGTTATACATAATAATATTTTTTAACAAAAGTAACCAAAAAGACTGAGTGAATTTAGCCTTTTAACAAAACAATTAAACTAAACTAATCTATACTTCTTCCCAGGCAAAGATTTAACTGCTCCAACCATTTCTAAATTAAACAAAAGAACGCTCGTTTTAGAGACCGGAAATTTAGATTTAGAAGATAAACTATCAATACTTAATTCTCCATTTAATTCAAAAATTGTAATTAATTCTTCTTCTTCCTGGGTGAAATTTGGAAAGAGTGCTCTTTGTATTGTTTTGGGTTTTTCTTCTTCTTTCCAATGCATCCAAGTTAAAAAATCATTGCTTCCAGTAATTAAATGAGCTTTTTGTTTTGCAATTAATAAATTACATCCTTTAGAATAAATTTGACCAATATTACCTGGAATCGCAAATACATCGCGACTGTAATCATTCGCTAATTCAGCTGTTATTAAAGATCCTCCAGACTCTTTACTTTCAATAACAATAGTTGCATCAGACATACCTGCGACAATTCTATTTCTCATTGGAAAATTTTCTCTATCTGGATTTGTACCTGGTAAATACTCTGTTAATAATCCACCATTATTAAGCATTTTAGTCGCTGTATTTATATGTTCTGCAGGATAAAGCCTATCCAAACCATGGCCTAAAACTCCAATTGTTGGAATATCGTATTTAACACATAATTGATGGGTATAAATATCAATTCCATAAGCCATTCCACTAACTACAAGGATGTTTTTACCAACCATTCCTTTTATCATTTCATCACAAACAGATTTTCCATATTCCGTTGCATTTCTTGTTCCAACTATAGAAACTATGCGTTGAGCGTTCAAGTTCATATCCCCTTTTTCAAATAAAAGTAAAGGAGCATCGGCACATTGCTTTAATCTTCTAGGATAACTTGCTGAAGTATAAAAATGACTTTTAATAGAATGTTTTTCAAAATAAGATAATTGTTGACTAGCTTGATCTAATGCTTTATCCCGATTCATTTGCTTTAAAATGGTATGACTCATTTCAGTTGTTTTAGCAATAGATGCCAAAGAATCATGAAAGATAGATTCGATTGATCCTAGTTTTGAAAGCAGTTGTCTTGCTTTAATTGGGCCAATTCCTTTCAATAATGTTAAAGCGATTTGGTAGTTTAATGTTGCGTTTTCCACGTATTTATATCTAAGTTTTATTTGAATTTAAGTAAAATTATCCGATGACAAATTCAAATTGGAACTTTTTATTGATATTTTTATAGAATAATTTTAGTTAGTGTATGAAAGTTTTAGGCATCATCCCAGCTCGTTTTGAATCTTCTCGTTTTCCAGGTAAACCATTGATTGATTTGAAAGGCAAAACAATGATTCAACGCGTTTATGAAGGAGCGAAAAAATCTATTTTATTAAGCGATGTAATTGTGGCAACCGATGATCAACGAATTGTAGATGAAGTGAAACGATTTGGTGGAAATGTACTTTTAACTAAAGAATCCCATCCAAGTGGAACAGATCGTTGTGGAGAAATTGCAAGTAAATATTCGGATATGGATGTAATTGTGAACATTCAAGGCGATGAACCATTGGTAGATTACAGACAACTAGATGCTTTAATTTCAGCCTTTAATGACAAAGATACAAACATTGCAACTCTTGGAATTAAAGATGTTTCATTGGAGGACATTAATAACACGAATCGAATTAAAATTGTTGTTGATCACAAACAAAACGCTTTGTATTTTTCTAGAAGCGCAATTCCAAATTATGCCAATTCAAAAGGTAATCCATTAGAAAATTATCCGTTTTATAGACACATTGGATTGTATGCTTATCGTGCACACATTTTAAAAGAATTGGTTGAATTAAAACCTACACAATTAGAGTCGATTGAATCATTAGAGCAATTAAGATGGTTATTTTATGGCTATTCTATTCGAGTTGTTGAAACAACAATTGAAACACCAAATATTGATGTTCCTGAAGATGTAGAAAAAGTTCTCCATTTTTTGTAACAAACAACTAATTCATGCGTAAAAATCGGGTGTGAATACTTTTATTTCATAACTTTGTGATATGTATACAGTTGAAGAACTTATTGGAAATTTATTGCTACGTCATAATTGCGTAATTGTTCCCTCTTTTGGAGGATTTGTTGCAAAGCAATCTTCGGCTACAATTGATTATAGTAATGGGGTAATGTTACCTCCAAGAAAATCTGTTTTGTTTAACCGACAATTGTATAATAACGATGGATTATTAGTTTCTGAATATGCTTCTACCAACAATGTAATTTATCCAACCGCAGAAGAAAACATTCTTGGTAGTGTCGCAGATTGGAATGAAAAATTACGAAACGGAGAAAGAGTAACACTTGATCGAGTTGGATATTTATTTTACGATCAAGAAAAAAATATTTGTTTTGAACAAGACCGTTTTTTCAATTTATTACTTGAATCATATGGCTTAGGAAAAGTTCATTTTGTTACGGAAGAAGATATTAAAATAACACAACATTCATCCATAATAGCTGCACAACAAATTGAAATAACTAAGGAAGAAATTTCGGAACCTACTTTTAAATTGGTTTCCATGCCGATTATTGAAGAAGCTCCAGTTGTTGTTTCTGAAAATGAATTTGTTCTTATTGAACATCCTTCTGTAAAATCTCCATCTAAAGTATGGAAATATGTTGCAGCAGCTGTTTTGTTGCCAATTGGATTTTATTCATTTTGGTTACCAATGAAAACAAATATATTAGAATCTGGTATTTTATCGATTAAAGATTTCAATCTAGCATATAAAGCAACTGAAGGTACATACCAAAAAAATGAATTTTCAAAAATTACATTTAAAAAAGACCGAACAAGATTGGAAGAATCTGTAAAATCTCTTCCATCGAATGTAAATATCTATTCTTATGCATTCGATGATGATACTTACATACCTGTTCGTTTATTTAAAGGAACACCTTCAAATGACAATATAGAAGAACCTATAATTGAAGAAGTAAAAGAAACAGTTAAGAAAGTTCTTGTTGAAGAAAAGAAAATAGTTAAAGCTGAAAAAATAATCTCAAAACCAAATGAAAAAACGGATGTTCAATCAACCGTAAAGAAAATTGAAAAAATTACTGTAGATAAAACTGTAGATAAAATTACAACAGATTCTAAAGTAAAAAACTTTGATTTTATTGTTGGAAGTTTTGCAAGCGATGAAAGCGCAAATGTATTAATTGAAAAACTTAAATCTACTGGTTTAAAAGCATACTTAATTTCAGACACCTCTGGAAAACACCGTGTAAGCGCGGGAAGTGCTGCTACAGCGGAAGAAATAAAAGTAATCGCTGACAAGACTATAGCAAGTGGAGTGAGTGGTTGGATCTTAAAAAAATAATATTTGGTTTTAACGATATAAAAAATTTAATCTTCCAATGTTTCCAATTCTGGAGGAGCTACTTTAGCCTCTTTAGGAAAATATGTTTTATGCCTTATTAATATCAATATTATTCCAGATGAAATAGAAAAATCTGCTAGATTCCAAATTGCTGGAAAAATTTCTGCTCCACCAATCCAAGGCATCCACTTTGGCCAATACCCAACAAATTTAAACATGTCAACTACATTGCCTAAAAGGAATCCTGTATGTCGAGTTTCAATTGTTCCAAAAAAACCGCAATCTGATTTAATTCCAGAACCTATTAGATGGTTGTATCCTATACATGGGTCGTATTTAAATACGAAGTCATAAAACATAGAATCTATTAAGTTACCTGTTGCGCCAGCTAAAATTAAACCAACAGCAATAAGAAACCCTAATTTTGCGCCTAATTTTGCTTGTTGCAACCAATAGTAACAAATTCCACCAATAGCAAAAATTCGGAAAATACTTAATGCTAATTTATGCCACATACTTGAGCCGAAAGTCGTCCCAAAAGCCATTCCTGGATTTTCAATATAATCAAGAACTAACCAATTACCAAGTAAAGGACGAACTTCTCCTGGCATAAAATTAGTTTTGATATAAACTTTTAAAAGTTGATCCAAAAACAAGATAAGGAAAACTACTGTCCCTACTATTAGCAAGTTTTTCTTCACTAATTTTCTTTTTGACTGTTTTTAGCTTCAATACTTAATGTTGCATGAGGCACTAATAACAAACGTTCTTTTTGAATTAATTTACCAGTTACTCTACAAATTCCATATGTTTTATTCTCAATTCTAGCTAAAGCAAACTCTAAATTTTGAATAAATTTTTCTTGTCTTGCTCCTAATTGAGCTGTTTCTTCTTTAGATAATGTCTGAGAACCGTCTTCCATCATATTAAATGTTCTTCCAGTATCATCCGTTCCGTTATCTCCATTAGATAAAGAATTATTCAACATTTCTAAATCATCCTTAGCTTCTTTTAGCTTATTAAGTATTACCTCTTTAAATTCAGCTAATTCAGCTTCTGAGTAACGTGTTTTATCTTGTGACATAATCTATTTTTTTATTCTAATTAATAATCTATTTTTTTAAGTCTCGCAAATATAACCGAAAATAATAAATAGCATTTGTAAAAATAATTTAAATAAATAAATCACTTTCCAATTAGCAGTTAACGAATCAAAGTTTTAACATTTTTTCACCTCTTTACAATTTATCCTATTGATTAAAGGAATAACTTCGCCTCTCAAATTAAAGCATAAGATTGAAATGAAAACAAACCATGAAATAGATTACGAAATAATCGGAAGTGAAATGCAATGCATTGAAATAGAACTAGATCCTCAAGAAACAGTAATTGCTGAACCTGGTGCTTTTATGTATATGGATGATGGAATTCAGATGGAAACAATTTTTGGAGATGGTTCAACTAAGCAAGGCAGTGGATTTATGGACAAATTATGGGGAGCAGGAAAACGTTTATTGACTGGAGAAAGCATGTTTATGACTGCTTATACACATACCACCTATGGAAAAGCAAAAGTAGCTTTTGCATCCCCTTATCCTGGAAAAATAATTCCTATTGATTTAAGTGATTTTGGAGGAAAAATAATATGCCAAAAAGATTCTTTTTTATGCGCTGCTAAAGGAGTTTCAGTTGGGATTGAATTTCAAAAAAAACTTGGTACTGGTCTTTTTGGAGGAGAGGGTTTTATTATGCAAAAGCTAGAAGGTGATGGAATGGCTTTTTGCCATGCTGGAGGCCATATTATACGCAGAATACTTAAACCTGGTGAAACATTAAGAGTGGATACCGGATGTATAGTTGCATACACACAAGAAATCGATTACGATATTAAATATGTAGGGGGAGTTAAAAATATGATTTTCGGAGGGGAAGGGATATTCTTTGCAACTTTAAAAGGACCAGGACAAGTATGGCTTCAAACACTTCCAATTTCAAGATTAGCATCTCGTGTTTTATCTTACGGTGTTGGATCACGTAAAGAAGAAGGAAGTATCCTTGGCGGATTAGGCAATTTATTTGACGGTGACGGAAGATAGTATTATATTTACACCAAAATTTTTAATATGTCAGATAATAACCGAGTTTCAACAAATAAAGCACCTAAAGCATTAGGATTATATCCTCACGCTAGAAAAGTAGGAAATTTATTATTTCTAT
>CALPSU020000179.1 GCA_943326315.2 Chryseobacterium gleum | reverse complement strand
GAAAAAACAAAATCTTACATGTGGAGAAACCTTAGGTTTTACGGTTCAGAAGGAGTCGCCACTATAGCAATATCACTATCAACAAGAGTTTTTAATAAAAATATGGAGGAAGATGAAAATAAATCTACATTAAAAGAAAAAGTTGAATTCTTAGAATACTATAAATACAGAAAGACTCCTTTAAATATAAAAAAATCATTCAAATTAAATGAATTGAAAACTAACAACTTAGTTAATTTTAAAAAGAGAATTAACTATTGTTTTTAAAATATTTAATCTTTAAAAATCAGTATAATATTCGATATATATTATACTGATATGAATACAATTTTATATTCAATTTCGGTTTATCGATTATATATTTTTTTTTCAACACTCAAACATTTATTAATTTGTTCATTTTGAAGAGTGTTATTAGAGATTTTTCTTTATTTTCGTAGCGAAAGATTAGTTTCGGCTAATTCAATTATACATATAATGAGATATTTTTTAAGTTTTTATATATTTTTTATAGTTTCAAATTCATTTTTTGGCCAGCAAAACAATTTTTTGAATTTAGGTAGTAGTGTTCGATTTAGTGATTCTAAATCGAAAACATTTGATTTGTTAACATCTCAAAAATCTATACTTCAGAAGAAGGCACCATTAACAAAATTTTTCGAAGAACAACCTTTCGAAGCTTTTGGTGAATCTAATCGTTTTAATAGTAATAAAAATTGGAAAAATAATAAAAAAGAAATTAGAATTGGGATTGGTGCAACTCAGTTTTTAGGAGATTTAGGAGGAACTAATTTAATAGGGGCTGATTACCGATTAAAAGACATGAATATCAAAGCTACCAATATGTGCCTTATGGTTGGTTACCGACATCGTTTATCCTCTAAATTTGCTACTACATCAAATATTACTTTAGGAATGTTAGCTGGATCTGATGCTAATATAATTGGTAGTGAAAGTGATTCCTCTTTAATTTTTTCTACGGATGCTAATGGCTTACCAACTTCTCAATTGCGCTACGCCGATGGTTATTATCGGAGAATGAGAAATTTAAGTTTCCGTGCTCCAATATTAGAAATTTCTCAACGACTTGATTTTATGATATATACCTATGAAAAAGTGGGTAAACGATATAGTATTGCAGGACTAAAAGGTTTTAAAAATAGAAATGAGCAAATTTATATTTTTGCTGGTATTGGATTAGTTGGATTCATTCCTCAAGCTCAAATAGATGGGAGTTGGCATAATCTCCGACCTTTATCAACTGAAGGACAAGGTTTGTTAGGTGGGATAAAAAAATACTCACCTGTTACAGTTGTAATGCCTTTCGGGTTTGGATTTAGAGTTGGTATTAGTCGTGAATGGAGAATAGGTATGGAAGCATCTTATGTTAAAACTTTTTCAGATTATATTGATGATGTTCACGGAGTTTACTATAATAAAGAATTGTTAGCGGCTCAAAAAGGAGAAATGGCTGCAGCATTATCTGACAGAAGTGATTATGATAATCCTAACCAACATAATTGGTTCGCTGCAGGTCAGAAAAGAGGGGATAAACAGAAAGACGCCTATTTTTATGTAAATATTATTCTTACTAGAAATATTACCTATAGAAATTATACCAAAACATACAGACACTTTAAATTGTCTAAAGGGAAATATAAATTCTAAAATATAATAAGATATTTTAACGAGGTGGCAATTGTCACCTCGTTTTGCATATATACTTTTGTTTAAATAAAAAATTATGTATAAAATAATTAGATCAATTTTGTTTTTATTCGACCCTGAAAAAGTTCATTACTTTACAGCTGCTAGTATAAACTTCATTCTTAAAATTCCAGGTATGAAATTTATGTGGAATAAAATGTTTTTAATCTCAGATAAAAAATTAGAAAAAACTATTTTCGGAATAACCTTTAAAAATCCGGTAGGCCTTGCTGCTGGTTTTGATAAAAATGCTTCAATGTATAATGACTTATCATATTGCGGATTTGGATTTATAGAAATTGGAACTATTACACCGAAAGGTCAGTCAGGAAATGATAAACCTCGTTTATTTAGGTTAAAGGAAGATGAGGGTATAATAAATAGGATGGGATTTAACAACGATGGTGTTGAAATTGCAGTCGAGAATTTAAAAAACAAAAAAACAAATATTATAATTGGAGGTAATATAGGTAAGAATAAGATTACCCCAAATGAAAATGCGACATCAGATTATGTTATTGCATTTAATAAATTATTTGACTATGTAGACTATTTTGTAGTGAATGTATCATCTCCAAACACTCCAAATTTAAGGGAACTTCAAGAAAAAGAACCGTTAAAACAACTTCTAGTTAGTATTCAAGAACAAAATAACTTAAGAGAAATTCAAAAACCAATTCTATTGAAAATTGCTCCAGATTTAACGAATGAACAATTGGATGATATTATAGAAATTGTTGAAGAAATAAAATTAGATGGTGTAATTGCAACTAATACAACTATTTCAAGAGAAAATTTAATTTCTTCCAAGAATCTTATTGATGAAATTGGAGCAGGAGGATTATCTGGTAAACCAGTTAAAAATAGATCTACAGAAGTAATAAGATATTTAGCTGAAAAATCAAATAAATCTTTCCCAATAATTGGAGTAGGGGGTATACACTCTGCAGAAGATGCAATCGAAAAATTAAATGCAGGTGCAGATTTAATTCAATTATATACTGGGTTTATTTACGAAGGTCCCGGATTAGTTAAAAAAATAAATAAAGCCATTTTAAATAATATTAATAGTGGGAAATAAGTTAAGATGAAAGAAGTGAAAATTATAGAATGTCCTCGAGATGCAATGCAAGGTTTGCATGATTTCATACCAACAGAAGTTAAAACTGCTTATATCAATTCTTTATTGAAATGTAATTTTGATACAATTGATTTTGGAAGTTTTGTATCACCTCAAGCAATCCCACAATTAAAAGATACTGCTGAAGTATTAAAAAACCTTGAAATAAATAACTCAACTAAATTATTAGCAATAATAGCTAACGAAAGAGGTGCTCAAGACGCATGCAATTTTGAAGAAATTAATTATTTAGGATTTCCTTTCTCAATATCTGAATCTTTTCAACAGCGAAATACAAATTCATCTATTTCAGAATCTTTGAAAAGGGTTGAAGCAATTCAAAATTTATCAAAAAATAATAATAAAGAACTTGTAGTTTATTTATCAATGGGATTTGGAAATCCTTATGGAGATGAATGGAATTCGGATATAGTAATAAAATGGTGTGAGTTATTGTATTCTAAATTTGATGTAAAAATTCAAGCTTTGTCTGATACGATTGGAATAGCTAATCCTGATTCAATAGATTATCTGTTTAGAGCATTAATTCCAAGTTTACCTAATGTAGAATTTGGAGCTCATCTACATACAGTTCCTGAAAAAGCAAAGATAATTTTAGAAACTGCATACAATGCTGGTTGCCGACGTTTTGATGGAGCTATAAAAGGATTTGGAGGCTGTCCAATGGCTTCTGATGATTTAACAGGAAATATGCCAACAGAAATTATGCTTGAATGGTTTAATGAAAATAAGATCAGTTCAGGCGTTGATTTAAATAAATTCGAACATTCGTTTAAACATGCATTGTCGATTTTCCCAATTTAAAAAATAAAATATGAAAAAATATTTATCATTACTTACTCTATTAATTTTTATTTCTTGTTCAAATGAAGAGGATAAAGAAATTAAAGAGGATGTCGTTATTAAAAAAGAAGTATCTAATGTTACCAATGTTGAAACTTTATTCGATAAAGATGAATTTGATGATCCTAAAAAGGTTCAACTTTTAAAAGAATTAAAAGTTTGTTCGGATAAAAATAAAGGGATTGATGATTATATGAATCCTTCTTGTTCACCTAGATTTTTCAGTTTAAATCCTTTTATAGAAAATATACCGCTTGAAAATGCATTTTTGATCCAAATAAAATCTAAAACGAACGGATTTCCTTTGAGAAGATTGTTAGTTTTTATACGTGAGCGTGGTCAATTAATTAAAGTTAATGGGTTTGTTGCAAATTTAATAGCTACAATTAAATCACCATCAAAACATAATGACTTGTTATTAAGATTTAACGATAAAGATCAAGGACAAGATGTTTTTTATAATTGTTTATTTAAATGGAATGGAACAAGTTATAAATACGACTCAGTAGAAGCAATTGAAGGAACAGATTGGGGCGGACCTGTAAAAGCAGAATTAAAAGATTCTATTTCAATTGAAGTAGAAAAAGATATAATGGATAATAAAATGATTTTTTAAAGGACTAAATTTAATCCTTTAAAAAACTTTTATTGATTACACCATTTCTAGTAATAACCTCTATTGAATATATTCCTGGTTTTAGATTTGATACATTTATTTCATTTGTATTTTCAGAACTAACTTCTTGACCTAAATTATTTTTAATTATAATTTTAGAAACTATGTAATTGCTAGATATTTTAATGTAATCTGAAACAGGGTTTGGAGAAATATAGAATAATTCTTCATTAATAGTTTTAATATTTGCAGGGTCTTCTTTACTAATATTAACAGAATCTAAATAAAGTTTAAATCCATTATTTGTATTGTTGACAAAAGCTATATGGATATTCTCTAATAAATAACCTTTTTGACTTAAATCAATTTTATGTTCCACCCATTCAAAGGATTCATTTTTAAATACTCCAATAGTATCTGAAAAATCAGAAACTTGACTACCAGATTTAGATAATAAAACTAAATAACTATCTGGAAAAGAGGCGTCTTGAGATTTAGATTTCCATGCCAAAACATTGCCATAATTTCCTATACTAACATTTGGTGTAACAAGCCATCGGTTAGAAATTCCAATCGGGGAGAAGTAGGAGGTGGATGCAACTACTAAATTTTGAATATCTCCTGGATCAGGAGTACTTATCCAAGCTTGAGAAAAATTTGTCTCAACAGGATTTAATCCATCCATATTGAAAATTCCCCAACTTGATGGAATACCTGATTCAAATCCTTCTGAAAGAAGTTGAATTTGACCGAATGATTTAGTGATTAATGTATTTAATAATGCTAATAGTATGATTTTTTTCATTTTATAAATGTAGATAATTTTGTAAATTAATTTGCTAATGAAACTAGTATATCTTTGTATTCTTGGTAAAAAATATCAAATTTTACTAATCTTTCTTTTAAATAATTGTAAATAAACTCTGTTTCATTTTTTTTATAGAAATTATATTTTTTATTTTCCCAGACAATTCTTGAAATATATTGATTATTTACAAATTCATTTTCAATCCATTCAGGGTTTTCCTCAGTAATTTCTTCTAAAACTACTTTTAATTCTGTCATTTGCTCAAATAAAATTTCTCTTAATGAATCATCTTTATGTTGAATATCAAAACATAATTTAATTGATTTCGAATCAACTTCTAATCTAATAAATATTGTTTTGATTTCTGAAGGATATTTTAACCAATTAATTTTGCGTCCATTTGATGATTTATATTTTGACATATATTCTTCGAATCCATTCCAAAATTCTAAATTCAATCTTTTTGATTCTTCCTTTGAAAACATATTTAATCTATTGATGCATTAACACATCAAATATACTAATTATATAAATATCTATAATTGTCCTATAATTAATAT
>CALPSU020000178.1 GCA_943326315.2 Chryseobacterium gleum | reverse complement strand
TTCTAAATATTGGAACATTAATAATTTGTGTTTTAGCTTTAATTATTCCTAGTTATGTTATAACGAGAGTAAATCCAGTAAAGGCTATAAAATTTAATTGAGATTGATGCTGAAAAAGGTAAGTTATTAATTCTGTTTTAATTTATGCTCTGTTGTCCATGCTATTGTCAATGCTCTTTGTTTTGCTAATTCTACTTTATCACCTTTAAACAACTCATCTAATGTTACATTAAAAAGCGAGATCCATCGGTCAAAATGATTTTTTGATAGTGGCATTTTCATATGTTTATCTACTACATTAGTTGAATACCCAGCCTCATCAATTAGAACAAACGACCAAAATTGAACCATTTTAGGTAAATGTACAGTTAAATTTAAATGTTTAAAAAATGGAGATAATAACGCATCTTTCATTATTTTTCCATAGAATACATCAACTAATTGAGTAATATCCTCTTTTGTTTGAATATCCCTCATTTCTTAAACCAACTAGAATACATGATATAATTATTCGCAATTCTTTGTACTTCTCCTTCAAACAATTCTTTACTTAAATTCTTTACTTTTTTTGCAGGTACTCCAGCATAAATACTTCCGCTTTCTACTCTTGTCCCTTCAAGTAAAACTGCTCCAGCAGCAATAATACAATTAGATTCAATGTAACAATTATCCATTACTATTGCGCCCATACCAATAAGAACATTATCTTCTATTGTACAACCATGAACCAAAGCATTGTGTCCTATTGATACGTTGTTACCCAATTCTACTTTTGTTTTTTCATATGTAGCATGAATGACAGCACCGTCTTGAATATTTACTTTATTACCAATTCGAATGGAATTAACATCCCCCCTAACAACTGCATTAAACCAAATTGAACATTGATCTCCAGTAATAACATCGCCAATAATTGTTGCATTTGGTGCTAAAAAACAATCTTCCCCAAATTGGGGCTCAAATCCTCTACAAGGTATAATTAAAGTCATTTTTATTTATTTAAATTTCTATATTATAATCTAAAACTTAGTAAACTGCCATTGCGTTAAATATTTTCTCCATTTGATCTACAACCATAGATGAAGAACAATTAAAATTATTAACGATTATTGCAAAAGCTATTTTCTTCCCTGAGTCTGAATCTACATAACCAGAATAAGATTTTACTCTATTCATAGTACCGCTTTTTGCTTTAATTTTACCATGTCCCAATTGATTCTTACAAACTCCGGACAATGTTCCTGAACAACCTGCTAATGGAAGTGTAGATAAAAAATCAGTGTAATTTTTTGATTTATACATCTCTTGTAATAAACTACAAAAATGTCTTGCACTAATTGCATTAGATCGTGACAATCCACTACCATCTTTTAGATATAAACCCGTAAAATCGATACGTTTATTCCAAAATCTCTCAAGTTGTTTCAAAGAACTTTCAGTATTACCGTATCCAGATAATTTATAGCCAGACAGACACAATAACTCTTCAGCAAATAAATTTACACTCTTCATGTTGGTATGAGAAGCTATAGAAAGGACAGATTCGCCAAAATATTCATAAATCAATTTATAACCATTTAAATAACGAATATTTGGCTTGCTAGAATCAATTTGTCTTGCAGTTTTAATTCCCGTACCTACCATGATTCCATTTTCAATTAACTTTTTTTCAAATTCATAAGCTAATTGATATTCTGGATCAGGCATACTTCCTTTCACTATAAATGCTCTAGAATTTAATGGTAAAGTACCATTACCAAATCGATCTAATGAATATGGTGCTCCAAAAATAAAAGAATTATCTCCCCCTTTTTTTGAAGAGGTTATATAATTGTGAAATTGAAAATTAGGTATTTCTGGAAAAATTGAAAGTAATTCTGTTTTAGCACCTACAAAATTTCCAGTTTTAAAAGTATAGCGTATCATATTATCATACAAAACCAATCCAGATGGTCCGGCACCATAATAATTACCCATGTCTGACCAATTCCAACCATCAGGAACACCAGAATAACCAAATTCGGAAGCATCCCCTATAACAGAACCTGTAATACTTTTTATTCCTAAATGTTTCAAGGTATCACACCACAATTTTAAAAAATCAGTTTCATTTCCATCTTGATTGAAATATTTACTTCCTACCGAAGCATCTCCACCACCTCGAATCCATAAATTACCATTTAAGATTCCATTTGAATCTAATTCACCTTCAATATAAAATCGAGTAGAAGGCTTGTAATCAGATCCTAAAACTTCAAAAGCAGTTGCTGTCGAAAATAATTTTGTTATAGAAGCGGGCGATAATGATAAGTTTGGATTCAATTCTGCAATGGTTGTCCCATTGGAAAGATCGATTGCACAGAATGAAATTGAAGCATTAAAAAAAGCTGAATTATTTTTAAAAACAACCAAAGCATCCTGAACCGAATTTTGAGCACTTACAAATTGGAAACAGATAATGATAAAAATAACACAGTTTCTTAGTATCTTCACGCTTAATTTTTGATGAAATTCGTTACTAAATTAATTATCAAATAAATACTAGCAATTAATTAGATTAACGTTCGAAATTACAGAAAAACAAATTAAATGCCAAGAGTTCTAAGAATAATAAACAGATTTAATTTAGGTGGTCCAACGTACAACGCGACATTTTTAACACGTTTTATGGATGACAAGTATGAAACATTACTTATTGGGGGAGAACACGAAGAAAGTGAAACTGATTCACTCCATGTATTAGAACAATATGGATTAAACCCAATGATAATTAGTGAAATGCAACGTATTCCTAGTTTTAAAAGTGATAGAGCTGCGTATAAAAAAATTAAACAAATCATAAAAGAATTTAAACCTGACATTGTTCATACACATGCAGCAAAAGCAGGTGCTCTAGGCAGAAAAGCTGCATTTGCGTGTAAAGTACCTATCGTTGTTCATACTTTTCATGGACATGTGTTCCATTCCTACTTTGGAAAAGTAAAAACCTATATATTCAAATTTATAGAACGTAAATTAGCTGCAAAATCGGATGGAATAATTGCTATTTCTGACATTCAAAAACATGAATTATCTGAAATTCACAAAATATGTCCAGCTTCAAAAATTCAAGTAATTCCATTAGGATTTGATTTAGAAAAATTTCACTTGAATAAAGAAGAAAATAGAAAAATAATAAGAGAAAGATTCGATATTAAGAAAGATGAAATAGCTATTGCTATAGTTGGGAGATTAGCACCTGTTAAAAATCATTCATTATTTTTAGAAATTGCCGAAAAAATATTAAATAAAACAACTAAAAAAATAAAGTTTTTTATTGTTGGGGATGGTGAAGAAAGAGAAAATATAGAACTTAAAGTAAATGCAATAAATCAACAATTTGAAAATGCTATTAAAATGACTTCTTGGATAAAAAATATCGGCGAATTCAACGCAGGAATGGATGTTTTATGTTTAACCTCAGATAACGAAGGAACACCTGTAAGTTTAATTGAAGCACAAGCTGGAGATTTACCTATTGTAACAACAGATGTGGGTGGAGTTAGAGACATTGTTTTAGACGGTGAAACAGGCTGGATTATTCCAAAAAATAATGTAACTTTATTCGTTGAAAAATTATTACTTTTGATCGAAGATGAAAATGAAAGAACTCGACTTTCAAAAAATGGCTGGATTTTTGTAAAAACAAAATTTCACTATTCAACTTTAGTTAAAAATATGGATGAATATTATCAACTTTTATTGAATAAAAAGAAAAATAAATGATCTTTTTGAAATACAAAACACAATTAGGTATTACACTGGTTTTACTATTATCTCTAAATAGCTGTTTTATCAATCGTGAGAGAATGTTTAAAATTCCTAAAGACGGCTCTTTTGTTTATGATTCAATTCCATTAAATCCATATGAAGATTATAAAATCGCAGTTAATGACAGATTAACGATTGATATTAATACCAATGGGGGTAAAAATTTAATTGAAGCTTTAACCGCAACTTCAGTTGAAGGTTCTGCTAGAGGAAGTGGGAGTTCTATTAATGGTAACGTTAGCGGTAGCGGTAACATTAATAATTTAAACTCACTAAACGGTTTTTTAGTAAAGAACAATGGTACTGCTGACATTCCTATAATAGGTGAATTATATGTAGCGGGGCTTACGATTCAACAATGTCAAGACACATTAGAATTTCTGTTAAAAAATCAATATCAAGACCCATTCATTCAGCTTAGAGTTAGTAATCGTAGATGTATGGTTTTCAATGGAACTGCTAATTCAGCTAGCGTAGTTCAATTAATTAATAATAATACCACACTTTTAGAAGTATTAGCAAACACTGGTGGAATTTCAACAATAGGAAATTCTAGTCTAATACGAATTATGAGAAAAGTAAAAGATAAAAGAGAGATATATTTAATTGATCTTTCTACAATTGAGGGATTAAAATACTCTGATATGATAATTCAAGGTGACGATTATATATATATTGAACCTCGAGAAAAATTGATCATGGCGACAATTTCAGAATTTGCACCTATCTCAACATTAATATCCTCTGCTGTAATAGTTTTTACATTAATTAAAAAATTCTAAACAATTGAAAGAAAAAATAAAAATTGTCAATAAAGAGTTTGATTTACAAATTCTCTATACTGTCTTAAAAAGATATTGGTGGGCTCCAATTGGTTTTATGGCATTTTTTGGAACAATAGCATTCTTTTATTTACGTTACACAAAACCAACCTTTGAGTCGACCATGCTTCTTCAACTAGGAAGCCAAGATCAAGCAAAAGAACTAATGGGTATTGAAGGTAGAGACAAGGGTGATGGAGATTTGTCATCAGAAATAGAAATTTTAAAGTCTCAAATGCTATTCATTCAGGCAATAAAATCTTTAAATTATCCTATCAGTTACTTCTCTAAAGGCTCAGTTTTAGCAGAAGATAAATACAAATCTGGTGATTTTTATGTTCAGACGTATACTTTGAAAGATTCTTCTTTAGTAGATGTTCCTGTAATATTGACAATTGATAATGAATATAATTTATTTTTAGATTATGTTCACGGAGGAAGAAAATTTGGTATTAAAGGTAAAGTAAACCAACATTTAATTAACCAACATTTTGACATTGTTATTAGGTCAAATAATATCAATGAATTAAAAAATGCTTCAGAAATAAATCAAATATTTTTTCAATTTAACAGTGTGATGAATTTAACTAATAAATTATTACCTGGGCTTCAAGTCATTCCTGTTAATGAGGCTGCTAAAACAATTCAAATTTTATACACTGGTCAACATCCACAATTATGCCATGATATTACTTTAGCTGTTGCAACAACATTTTTAGGTTTTGATGAAGGAAATAAACGTGAAGGTGATGAAAATGTAATAAAATATATTGATGGGCAAATTGTATCATTAAGCAATAAACTAGAAGAAGTTCAAGATAGTTTGATGCTACTTCAAATCCGTTCAGATTTTAAGGATCCTGATGCATATGAAGCAACTTTATATACTGAGGTCGCTAAATACAAAGAAGAACTTCAAAAAGTAGAAGAAGAAAAAAGTATCATTAAAACTGTAACTTCAAAACTAAAATCTGATCCAAATCGACTTGAAATATATCAACTTTTACCTGAAATGCTAGGGAAAGGTTATGGTATATTGGTAACAGATAAAATTTCTGAA
>CALPSU020000177.1 GCA_943326315.2 Chryseobacterium gleum | reverse complement strand
GGTTGTCCAAAAAGATAATTTCCTTCTGTTACCATATCTTTTACAAAAGTTGCTCTTTCTTTCATTAAATGAGCAATTGTTTTTAATTCAGATAATTCGTGTTTTTCAGGTAATTCTTTTGCTAATAACTCTGCTAATTTTTCATCTGGAGTAGCTCTCAAATATGTTTGTTGAAACCATTTTGTTTTTTCAGCATCAAACTTAGCTCCAGCTTTTGCTACTCTATTTAAAGTAAAAGCTTCTGCTAATTCTTCTAATGAAAATATTTCTTGTGTTGTTCCAGGATTCCAACCTAAAAAAGCTAACATATTAATGAAAGCTTCTGGTAAATATCCTTTTTCTCTGTATCCTGAATATATTTCTCCTTCCTCTGTAGTCCATTCAATTGGGAAAACTGGAAAACCTAAACGATCTCCATCACGTTTTGATAATTTTCCATTTCCATCTGGACGTAATAACAATGGTAAGTGGGCAAATAAAGGTGCTTCCCAGCCAAATGCTTCGTATAAAAGAACGTGTAATGGCGCTGATGGTAACCATTCTTCACCACGAATAACGTGACTAATATCCATTGTATGATCATCCACAATATTTGCTAAATGATACGTTGGCATACCGTCACTTTTGAATAAAACCTTATCGTCTAAGTTATTAGTATTTACAACTACCCAACCACGAATCATATCTTCGAAACGTATATCTCTGTTTCGAGGCATTTTCATACGTATGACATACGGTTCACCGTCTGCTAATTTTTTAGCAACTTCATCTGCCGGTAAAGTTAAAGAGTTTTTCAACGATGCTCTAGTAACTCCATTATATTGCCAATTTGGCATTCCCATTGCTTTTGCTTGTTCTCTTACAGCTGTTAATTCTTCAGGTGTATCAAATGCATAGTATGCGCTTTCATTTTCAATTAATTGTTCAGCATATGGTTTATACATTTCTTTTCGTTCGGACTGAATGTATGGACCATAATTCCCGCCTAATCCAGGACCTTCAGTTGGCATTATACCACACCATTTCAATGATTCCATAATATACTCTTGGGCACCTGGAACAAATCTTGTTTGATCAGTATCTTCTATTCTTAAAATAAAAGTACCATTGTATTTCTTTGCGAAAAGATAATTGTACAATGCAGTTCTAACTCCTCCCATATGTAATGGTCCAGTTGGTGACGGTGCAAATCTAACGCGAACAGGTTTTTCAGACATAATGCTATTTTTTTTGCAAAGATAATGAATTAACCACAGAGTTCACAGAGGATTTTCACAGAGTAACACAGAGTTTTTAAAACTTTGTGAAACACCGTGTTAAAACTCATTTTCCTCTGTGGTTAAATACTTTAATTAGATTTTAAGAAATGATTCTATCTAATTTTCATAAATAAGTTTTACTTTAGTAGGTTATACTTAAATAGGTAAGTTAATTGTACAGGTTGGTTTATGAGTGCGTTTGATAAATTATTAGAACAAATAGATGCGTTTATTCGCAAGTATTATAAAAATGAAATGATTAAAGGGTTATTACTTTTCATAGTAATTTTCTTGGTTTCTTTTTTATTAATTACTTCTTTGGAATATTTTGGACGTTTTGGTTCTGTTTTTAGAGGTTTCTTATTCTTTAGTTTTTTAGCTGTAAATCTTTATGTACTTATTAAGTTTATTATTATTCCTGTTTCTAAATTATTCTCATTAGGTAAAAAAATTGATAGATATCAAGCATCTGAAATTATAGGTAAATTTTTTCCATCTGTTTCAGATCGATTATTAAATACTCTTCAATTAAATGATTCTTTGAATCAAAATGAAGGTAATTTTGAATTAATTAGAGCAAGTGTATCTCAACGTTCAGCGTCTTTAAGTGTTGTACCTTTTACAACAGCAATTAACATAAAAGAGAATAATAAAAAATATCTTAAGTATTTAATTCCATTATTTTTACTTCTTTTTGCTTTAGCTGTTTTTCTACCTCATTTATTAACACAAGGAACAGATAGAGTTGTAAATTATTCTCAAGAATTTAAACCTCAAGCACCTTTTGATTTTATTCTTATGAATAATAATTTAACAGTTGATGAAGGCGAAGATTTAGATATTAGTGTTAGTTTAAAAGGTACTCAATTTCCTGATAAAATTTATTTGGTTAGTAGCCAAGGTAAATTTTTGATGGAAAAAAATGGGAAAAATTCTGCTTCTGGAGTTTTAAAGAAAATTCAATCTAATACACCTTTTTATTTTGAAGGAAATGATTTTATAAGTTCAAATTATTTGGTTAACGTTCATCAGAAGTCAACAATTGGGAAATTACAAGCGACTTTAATTTTCCCATCTTATTTAGGAAAAGAGAATGAAATTATATCTAATGCAGGCGATATGTCTATTCCTGAAGGAACTTCTGTTGAATGGAGTATATTAACTAAAAACACCAGCAAAGTAAAATTCTCTTTTAATAAGGTATCTGAAGTTTTTCAATCTAATGGATTTAAGATTCAGAAGAAAATCTTAAATCCAGCTAGAGTTCAATTTGAATTAACCAACTCTCAAAGTGGTAAAATCGATACCTCTGGGTTTAGTATATCTGTTATTAGAGATGCTCATCCTTCTATTTTAGTTGATGAAAAGAAAGATTCGGTTGCTGATGGTTTACGTTATTTTGTTGGATCTATTTCCGATGATTATGGTTTAACATCTCTTAAATTTGTATATAAAATAGAAAGCGCAAGCGGTAAAATACGCGAAAACTCAATTTCTGTAACTAAAGTTGTAGGAACAGAAATGCCTTTTGATTTCGCGGTTGACTTTAGAAGAGAAAATGTTAAATTAGAAGATAAAATAGAATACTTTTTTATTGTATATGATAATGATGGTGTTCATGGTAATAAAGGTACTAAAAGTCAATCTTTTAGTTATAAACTTCCGTCTTTAGATCAATTAAATGAGAAAAGAGAAAATGAGCAAGAAGCTACCAAAGAAAGTTTAAGCGAAATATTAAAACGTACTGAAGAATTTCAAAAAAATGTTGATCGTTTGAACAAAGATATTTTAAATTCTAAGAGTAAAGACTTCAACAAAATGAATCAAGTTCAACAATTACAAGAAGAACAAAAATCTCTTCAAAAAATGTTGGAAAAGATGCAAGATCAGATGCAACAAAGTTCTGAAGAGAAAAATCAACTTTCAGAATTAGACAAAGAAATTTTGGAAAAACAGGAAATGATTAATGATTTATTAGAGCAGGTTATGGATGATGAATTGAAAAATTTATTAGATAAGCTCGAAAAATTAATGGAAAAAGATAATAATAAGGAGGAAATTAAAGAAAAAATGGAGGATATTCAAACGTCTTCTGAGCAATTGAAAAAACAACTTGACCGTAGTCTTGAAATGCTAAAGAAATTACAGGTTAATGAAAAAATTGATGACATAGTTAAAGAATTGAAAGAGTTATCCAAAGAACAAGAAACACTAAAAAGCGATATTGAAAAGGATAAATTATCTAAAGAAAAATCTATTGAAAAACAAGATAATTTAAACAAGAAGTTTGATGATTTGAAAAAGAAAATGGACGAAATGGATAAGTTAAATGAAGCTTTAACAAAACCGATGGATCTAGGAAATCATGATCAGGAAAAAGAAGAAATTTCAAAAGATATGCAAATGTCTTCAGAAGAATTAGAGAAAGGTAAAGATAAGAAAGCAGGAGAAAAGCAAGAATCTGCTGCTGAAGAAATTGAAAAAATGTCTGAAGATCTTGATAAAAAACAAAAGGAAGCTAATAAGAAAGAACAAGAAGAAGATATTAATTCTTTGAGGTCTATTTTAGAAAATTTAATTACTTTAAGTTTTGATCAGGAAGATGTTATGAATAAGTTATCCCGGATTAAAGACACAGATCCTGCTTATCGAAAATATGGCCGTATTCAGAGAACTATTATGGACGAAACTAAAGTTGTTAAAGATAGTTTAGAAGCTTTAGCAAAACGACAACCAAAGATTGCGAGTTTTATCGACAAAGAATTATCCGATATCACTAAGAATTTCTCGTTATCTATTGAAGATTTAGATGAACACAAAAGACGCGATTTAAGTATTCATCAGCAATATGTTATGACATCTTATAACAATCTTGCTTTACTTTTAAATGAAGCTTTAGAAAGTATGCAAAATGAAATGAAAGGTGAATCTAAAGGCTCTGGAAGTTGTGAAAATCCAGGAGGCAAAGGTAAACCTAAACCGGGTGCAGGAATGAACCCGGGTGATATGAAGGAGATGCTCAAAAAGCAATTGTCTCAAATGGAAAAAGGTTCTAATCCTGGCGGCAAAAAACCGGGTTCAAAAGAAGGCGAAGGAAGTTCTGGTTTGCCTGGAGGTCTTGGTAATAAACAAATTGCTAAAATGGCTGCTGAACAAACTGCAATGAGACAACGTTTAGAACAAATGAAAAAAGATCTTAATAAAGATGGTAAAGGTTCTGGTAATAAACTTAACCCTCTTTTAGATGAAATTGAAAAACAAGAAAAAGATTTAATTAATAAAAACTTTTCTTCAGAAATGATTAAACGTCAGAAGAATATTATGACTCGATTGCTAGAGTCTGAGAAAGCTTTGATGGAGAGAGGTTTCGAAGAAAAAAGAGAATCTAAAGAAGGAAAAAATTCAAATTTTGGTAACCAAATTAGATTTGATGAGTATACGAAACAAAAGCTCAATCAAATTGAATTATTACGATCTGTTGATCCTTTGTATAGAAAGTATTACAAGGATAAAGCAAATGAATATTTCAATAGAGTAAATTGATTTTTGAATTATTTGTATGTTTATGAAAGAAGGTTTTACAATTGTTGATACTATATCTATTCCATCGGAATACGCAGCTGTTAGTAAGGTTGAAACCTTAGTAGACAAAGTTTGTTTTGATCTTGGTGTTCAAGACGATTTTTATGGAAACGTTTTAATTGCTGTTACTGAAGCTGTGAATAATGCTATTCAACATGGTAATCTTTTTAATAATCATCTTGAAGTTAGTGTTTCTGTTGGTGATAAATCTGAAGAGTTTTGTTTTACTGTAAATGATCAAGGTAATGGATTTGATTTCAATAATTTACCTGACCCTACCTCTCCTGATAATATTGAAAAAGAAAACGGTCGTGGTATTTTTCTGATGAAAAGTTTAGCTGATGAAGTTGAATTTGACAACAATGGACGATCCGTTAATATTTATTTTAGCAAATAATTTATGATTAATCTTTTCTTTGAAGATGTCGAAAATTTTGATTTAGACCCTGTTTTTTTAACTAGCTGGCTGTCAGTCACATGTGTTGATGAGTTAAAGGTTTTAGAAGAAGTTAATCTTATTTTTTGTTCTGATGAGTATTTATTAAAAATGAATATTGAATATCTTCAACATGATTATTACACGGATATTATTTCTTTTGATTATTGTGAAGATGATAAAATATTAGGGGATTTATTTATTTCTAAAGATAGAGTTTTAGAAAACTCTATTGACAATAATGTTTCGTTTGCGCTTGAGCTTCAGAGAGTTATAGTTCACGGTGTTCTTCATTTGTGTGGTTATAAAGACAAAACGGATGAAGAAGCTGCTCTTATGCGTTCTAAAGAAGATTTTTATCTTTCCAAAATTGTTTCACGTGAAACAATTTAATTTTGCAGCCTTTTATTAAGGCTTTTTTTATGTTCTATAATCGTGGTAACTTTGTGTACACGAAACTCG
>CALPSU020000176.1 GCA_943326315.2 Chryseobacterium gleum | reverse complement strand
TCGTAGCCAAATCCAGATTCTCCTTTTTTATCATATCGTATTGTCCCTTCTACAATTCCTTCAAAAACATACCGTTTATTATTCAAACTTAACGATATTACAGTTTTAAATCTTGCTTTTCGATTCGAGCATTTTTTTAATTTTTCTAATACTAAAATCATGTTTTTCTCAGAATCTTTTTCTTCTCCTGCGTATCTAGCCGAATATACTCCTGGCGCTCCATTTAATGCATCGATTTCTAAACCGGTATCATCTGAAAAACAATCAATTCCAAATTTTTCAACAATATAAGTAGTCTTTTGAATCGCATTCCCCTCTATTGTTTCAGAAGTTTCAGGGATATCCTCCTTTAAATCTATGTCATTAAGTGATAAAAGTTCAAACCCTTCTGGTATTAATTTTTGAAGTTCGTTTACTTTATTTTGATTAGCTGATGCGAAAAGAAGTTTCATTAATGTTACTTTTTATATAAATAAATTTAAAAAATTTGTTTCGTTTGAAATAACAGAATACTTATTTATTATTTTATTTCTTGCAGCTGTGTGCATTTTCTTTATTTCTAATGGGTTTTCCAATAAATGTTTTAATGCTTCCTCCCATTCTATTTCAGTTGTGCATAAAAACCCATTTATACCATCGTCAATTATTTCATTATTAATACCGACAGGTGATGCTAAGGCAGGGATTCCTAATGCCATATACTGTAATGCTTTAAATCCACACTTTCCTTTAGCCCATTTATCATCTGTCAAAGGCATAACTCCGATATCAAATCTTAGTAAATCTTCAATTTCAGTTTCTTTATTCCATTTAACAAAATTCATGTTTTTAAACTTTGAAAGTGGCTCTTCATTTGAAATTACACAAAATTCAAAATCAAAATCAAAACTTAATTTTTCGATAACAGGAATAAGGAACTCTAAGTATTTAGCCGTAGTATGAGTTCCAGTCCAACCAATAACTGGAAGTTTAGTTTTTGATATTGAGCTATAAATATCCGGATTATGATAATTTTCAGTGTCTATTGTAGTTGGATTAACTATTACATTCGAATTAAATTTCGCTGCATAATCTAAGAGGTAATCATTTCCAGCGCTTATTATAGAAGCCCATTTCATTATACCATTTACTTTGGTGTAATATTTTAATTTTTGAAAACTTGTATTTGCTTCACTATAATTAGGTAACCAAATTGCATCATCAAAATCATAAATAATTTTTTTTTTTAGGACTTTAGCAATAATCCACTCAAAAATTGGAGGTCCTATTGGAGCTACTTCTCTATGAATAAAAATGTGATCGTATTTATGAAGTGAAAATAATTGAATAAAACGAATAAAAAAAGCAGAGATTATTCGAAAAATTTTAGAGATCACATTTCCTTCTTGATGTAAAATATTCCAAGTCTTCTCTGAATAGAAAGATAAAACATCAAATTCAAAATTATTTTCTTTTAATATTGAAAAATACTGTTCAAATCGAAATCGCTGGGAAGGTGCTTTTCCAAAAGGATAAGGCACCATAAAACAAACAGATTTTCTCATTCCTAAATAATTCTCACTATTTAACTTAATTCATTTAATATATTTAAAATTCCTTTTTCTAATGGTATTAAATCTCGATTCAAGAGTTGACGCATTTTAGTAATATCAGGCTGTCTTCTTGTCATATCACCATCTGGTAAAGCTGGAAGATGTACTATCTTTGAATTAGATTTTGTAAGTCGAATTATTATTTCTGCTAATTCTTTAATAGAATAAATTAAGTCACTTCCAATATTAAAAACTTCATTTACAAACTCATCACTTTTCATAGCATTTATACATGCTTCAGTATTATCATCTATAAAACAAAATGTTCGTGTTTGTAAACCATCCCCATAAAGAGTTATGTCTTCATGAGCTAATGCTGCTCTTATAAATTTTGACATTACAAAATCAGTACTTTGTTTTGGGCCATAGGTATTAAAAAATCTGAAAATAGTATAATCTAATCCAAATTCTTGTTGATAAGACTTAAAATATGATTCTCCTACATTTTTCACAACAGCATAAGGCAATCTAGAATTTAACGGTGTAGTTTCTTCATTTTGAGGTAAATGAACAGGTTCACCATATACTTCAGAAGAAGAAGAATAAAATACTCTTTTTACTCCTGTACTTTTTGATAAATCTAAAACATTTTTTATGCCTTGAATATCATCCAAAACCATTTTAGGGTTTTCTAAAGTTCTTTTAACACCTACAACTGCAGCGTAATGAAAAACATAATCAAATTGATAAGAACACATTATTGGTGCTATATCCTCATAATTATTAACATCACATTTAATAAACTTACAATTTGGGTTATTTGGAACATTTTCAATATTTCCTGTCAAAAAATTATCTACTAATACAATGAAATTTGAAGGATCTTCTAATAAACGATGTGCAGTTGAACTTGGAACAAATCCTGCTCCACCCGTAATAAGTATTTTTGTAGTGTTCATAATCTTGTATTTGTATCAAAGACTTTAAAACTTCAAAATAAAAATCTTTAAACGTAAAGTTAATAGTATTTATGTATTTTGCGACTCCTTCAAATAGTTTTCCCATTTCCAAGCCGAATTAATCATTTCTTCTAAATTAAATTTGATAACCCACTCAAGTTCATTTGTGGATTTAGTAGTATCCGAAAATATGGCCTCAATATCTCCATTTCTTCTCGGACCTACTGAAAAATTAAGTTTCTGTCCCGAAATTCTTTCAAACACTTCAATTGCCTCTTTTACACTTACCCCTTCGCCTGAACCCAAATTAAAAATCGTATTCGTAGTGTTGTTTTTTTCCTTTAATAAATAATTTAATGCAATAACATGTGCCGATGCTATATCTGAAACATGAATATAATCTCTTATACATGAACCATCTCTTGTAGAATAATCTTCTCCATGAACAGTCATTTTTTTTATTTTTCCAATTGCAGTTTGAGTAATTACTGGTACTAAACTTGTCGGGGGATTAATTGGAGATTCCCCTATTAATCCTGAAACATGGGCCCCTACAGGATTGAAATATCTTAATGAAATTGTTTTTAATTGAGGAAATGATTTAGCATAGTCATTTAGAATAGACTCGCCTATTTGTTTAGTATATGCATAAGGTGACTCTGCTTTATTAAATGGTGTTGTTTCATTGACAGGTAATTGAGTTATATTGCCATAAACTGAACAAGAAGAAGAGAAAATAAGGTTATTGATTCGAAATTTTAAACATCCTTCAATTACATTTAAAAGAGATTCTATATTATTATGGTAATATTTGTAAGGATTTTCTACTGATTCAGGTACAGATTTAAATGCTGCAAAATGAATTATTCCCACAACACTTTTTTCATTTTCTAAAATCGAATAAAATTCATCTTTATTACATAAGTCAAGATTATAATTAACAATTTTTTTACCTGTTATTGCTTCTATTCTTTCAAAAGTTACCTCAGATGAATTTGAAAAATTATCAATTGAAATAATTTCAAAATTCGAATTTTCAATTAATTCAATTATGGTATGAGAACCGATATATCCCGCTCCTCCTGTTACGATTATTTTATTTTTGCTCATAAATTTCTTTGTAAACTTTTAAGTATTTTTCTATCCCTCCTTTTAAAGAATAAAATTCTCTAGCTCCATTCATCATTAATTTATCATCGACTGGATCTGGAAATTGAATAGAACGTAAATAGTTTTCATCATTAAATAGTGTTACTACTGATCCTGCTTTATATTTTTTTACAATTTCGTCTGTGTCACCAACTCCGTAGTTACATACTAATGGTATTCCCATTGCCATTATTTCACCTTGTTTTGTTGGAGAAGAGGCTTTTTTTGAATAGGTTGGTCGAATAAAAAATATAGACCTTTCAAATAATGAAATATTTAATGGCACGTCTTTATGAAGGCAAGAAGTAATAATTATATCTTTATTATCAATCTGTTTCTGTTCGACAACTTTATAAATCTTTTCAGGTTTTTCTCCTGTTACAAACAAAAACTTAGCAAATGGATTTTCAATCTTTAAAACTTTAAAATAATCTAACATTTCTGAAAGCATATACCAAGTTCCTATTGAGCCAACATAACCTATCACATAATCCTCATTTTTTAAACCTAATTTAGATTTAAGGTTATTTTTAGAAGACTGATCAATGGATTCAGGATTAAATAATTCTAAATCAACACAACATGGAATAATTTGAATCTTAGGTGGATTATTTTTAAAAATATCCCAACTTTCAATTTCAGTTTTTCCATTTTGAGTCAATGAAATAGTGTAATCTGAATTTTGAAAATAACTAACTTCCTTTTTCTTAAAATATTTATAAACCAACCTAAAAATAGGATTATTAAGATCCCAAAGACCTCCATCAATTCTTTCATCTGCCCAAAAACCGCGCATATCAAAAATAAACTTTGTTCCATATTGTTTTTTCATAGATAAACCAACTAAAGCTGAAATATAACTTCTACAATGAACGATATGAAATTGAGAATCTTTATTTAATTTTTTAGCTAATTTTTTCATTCTGTAAACATCCCAAATTGTCGTAAACAATGGAGATTTTTGCGTATAACTGTTAGGGTGCCAAATAATATTACTATCGTCACATATTTTTTGGATATGATCTTTATTCATTTCGAAGCGATGTTGTTTTTCGAAACTAATAATATGAAAATTAAATCCTTCTTTTGTAAGCCCAATTAGATATGGTAGAACTTGCGATTGCCCTAATGGATCTGTCATTCCATCATAAGATAGATAAAGAATATTTTTTGATTTACCTTTAAAAAAGGATGCTGTGTTATTTATTTCATCCATCGATCATACCATGTTTGAAACATTAATATATACCACAATTTCACATCATACTCTTTTTTGCCATTGTAAAAATCATCCTTCAATTTACTTACATAATTCCAATTGAAAACTCCTTGTTCTACAATGTTTTTTTCATTTATGTATGATTCTAAATAATCTTTTAAATCATTCAACATCCAATTAGCAATAGGAATAGCAAAACCCATTTTAGGTCGATCCATCATTTCTTTTGGTATGTATTGATGAACTATCTCTTTTACTATGTATTTTTTATTTCCTTCAAAATATTTATATTCATTTGGAAGTTGTGCCGCCCATTCAATCACACGATGATCTAAAAATGGTTCTCTACCTTCTAAACTAACAGTCATTGTAGCTCGATCCACTTTTTGAAGGATATCATCCACCAAATAGGTTTGGTAATCAATCGCCATCATGTATGATAGAGGTGAATAAAATTCATTTTTTAATTCTTTACTTAAATAAGCTGAATGAATGTTTTTTACATCAAAATGGCATAAATCCTTTAACTGTTTCTCCGTAAATTGTTGACTTAAACTCAACATAATTCTTTCAGAAGAAGGATCTTTTAAAATATTTTTTAATTTCTCATATCGATTATGGAAATTGTATTTATTCTTTAGAACCGGGATTGCATTTGCAGGAATAATATTCATTAATCCAGCTGCTGTTTGTCTTGCGAAATTTGGGATTTGTTGCATTTTCTTTCCAAATCTTAACAAGTAATCATATCGATTATAACCTGCAAAAATTTCGTCTCCTGCATCTGCACTTAAGGCAACAGTAACATCTTTCCTAGCTAATTTACTAACCAAAGTTGTTGGTAAGGCACTACTGTCTGCAAATGGTTCATCGTAATAAAAAGATAATTCTGGAAT
>CALPSU020000175.1 GCA_943326315.2 Chryseobacterium gleum | reverse complement strand
ACAAAAAATAATGGTGATTCAGTAATTAATGGTTCTGCCATTTTTGAATTATACGACACTTTTGGCTTCCCCGTTGATTTAACTTCTTTAATTGCTAGAGAAAATAATTTAAGTATTGATGAAGTTGCTTTTGACAATGAATTACAACAACAAAAAGACCGTTCTAGAGCTGCAACAGCAATAGAAACAGATGATTGGATTGAATTAAAATCGGATAATACTGTTGAATTTATTGGCTATGACAATACAGAAGCTTCAATAGAAATAATTAAATATAGGAAAGTAAGTCAAAAACAAAAAGAATTTTATCAGCTAGTTTTTAATCAAACACCTTTTTATCCTGAAGGTGGTGGACAAGTTGGTGATACTGGTTACATTGAAATCAATAATGAAAAAACTACTATTTTTGACACTAAAAAAGAAAACAATTTAATAATTCATTTAGCAGATAAACTTCCTACAGATCCAAAAGCAATATTTACAGCTAAAATCAACACCGATAAAAGAAAATTATCTGCGAATAACCATTCAGCAACTCACCTACTTCACCATGCTCTAAGAACTGTTTTAGGCACTCATGTTGAACAAAAAGGCTCACTTGTAAATCCAAACAATTTACGATTTGACTTCTCTCATTTCTCTAAAGTAACAGATGAAGAAATTGAAAAAATTGAAGCTTTAGTGACTGCAGAAATAAGAAAAAACATCACACTAGACGAAAGAAGAAATACTCCTATTGAAGAAGCTCAAAAACTAGGTGCAATGGCTTTATTTGGTGAAAAATATGGTGATACTGTTCGTGTTATAAAATTTGGAGATTCAGTTGAACTTTGTGGTGGAATTCACGTTCCTAACACCAGCCAAATTGGTTTATTTAAAATTATAACTGAAACGGCTGTAGCGGCAGGTATAAGACGTATTGAAGCTATTACTGGTGAAGTTGCTGAAAACTATTATAAAGAGAAAGCTTCAAAATTAGATTCAATTGCATTATTGCTAAAAAACCCCAAAGACTTACAGAAGGGAATTGAAGATTTAATTGCAAATAATACTATTTTAGCAAAACAATTGGAACAATTTCAAAAAGAAAAATCTTTACTCGTTAAAGCAGACTTAAAACAAAAAATAAACACCATTGATGGAGTAAACTTTTTAGGTGAAATAGTTGAACTAGACGGTGGTTCTATCAAAGATATTCTTTTTCAATTAAAAGGTGAAACGGCTAATTTCTTCGGTGTTTTAGGAGGGAAAGAAGCTGATAAATGCACATTGAGTATAATCGCTTCTGAAGAAGTGATTTCTTCTAAAAACATTGACGCAGGAAAAATAATTAGAGAGGTTTCAAAACACATTCAAGGTGGTGGTGGCGGACAGGCATTTTTCGCTACAGCAGGTGGGAAAAATGCAGGAGGCTTAAGTATTGCAATTGACGAAATAAAGGCTAAAATATAACACTTTGAAAGTATTAATAGTTAGCTATTATTGGCCCCCTAGTGGTGGATCTGGCGTTCAAAGATGGATGTATTTTGCGAAACATTTAGCTGAAAACGGAATTGAACCTGTTATCGTTACTATACACCCGGAAAATGCTTCCTATTCAACATTTGATGAATCACTAATCAAACAAGTCGAACATATTAAAACCCACCATACTTCTGGTGGGTTTCAAATTTTAAAATTTTATTCCTTCTTAAAATCAGGTAGTACTAAAAAACAAATTCCTGTAGGTGATTTTGGAGATAAAAAAAAATCTATTTTCGATAAATTTTCTGGATTTATAAGAGCAAATTATTTTGTACCTGACGCAAGAGTTGGCTGGAATAAAAAAGCAATTCCATTAGTAGAAAGTATAATTAGATCCGAGAAAATTGATTTCATTATTACAACCGGACCACCCCACTCTACTCATTTAATAGGGTTAGAAATAAAAAATAAATTCAACATAAAGTGGTTAGCTGATTTTCGAGATCCTTGGACAGAAGTATATTACAACAATTTATTCAAACGAACTGAAAGAGCTGATTTAAAAGATAAAACATTGGAAATATCTGTTTTAAATAAAGCTGATATTGTTTTAACTGTTGGACCTTCAATGAGAAAAATGTTAGCAGAAAAACTTCCAGGAAAAGAGAATAAAGTTCATTCAATCTTAAACGGTTTTGATGAAGAAAAACTATCTTTAATCAAAGGAAAAAGATATTCTGAATTTACTATTGCTCACATAGGTATTTGGACCTTGCAACAAGCTCATCAAGAAATCGTTGAAGCCTTAAAGCAAATCACTTCTGAAAATATTGATTGGAAAATAAGATTCGTTTTAGTAGGTAATATTCATCCTGACATCATTCAAAATTTAAGAAATATTCCTAATTTAATAGTAGATTATCGTGGGAAAGTATCACATCAAGAAGCTTTACAAGAAATGATGAACGCAGATTTATTACTTAACTGTTTAGCTAATATACCAAATTCAAAATTACTTATTTCAGGCAAACTCATGGAATACCTAGCAACAGGAAACAATATAATTGTGATTGGAGATAAGCAAGGAGATGCCGCAGAATTGATGAGGGGAAATGAAAATTCAATAATGATTTCTCCAAAAGACACTAAAGAACTTAAAAACTCAATAGTTAATTTCTATCTAAAAGAAAGAACTCAAGCCTTGTACAATTTAAATATGAATAAATATAGTAGAAAAGCTACAGCAAAAGAATTAGCTGAATTATTGAAATCTAAAATTAATTAGAAATTGCTTTTGGATTTGAAAATAATTTTACGTCCTCACCCGTAATTTTAGCTTCACATAATATCACTAATCGTTCAATAATATTTCTTAATTCTCTAATATTTCCTGTCCAATCTGTTTTTTGAAGTTCCAATATTGCTTGTTCATTTAATTCTTTTCTAGGAATTCCATGTTCCGCACAAACCATGGTTAAAAAATGTTCTGCCAAAATAGGAATATCATCTCTTCTTTCATTTAAAGATGGTACATGAATTAAAATAACAGCTAAACGATGGTACAAATCTTCTCTAAATCTGCCTTCTGCAATTTCATTTCTAAGATCTTTATTTGTTGCAGCAACTATCCTACAATCTACTTTTATATCTTTTTCTCCACCTACCCTTTGAATAGCATTTTCCTGAAGAGCTCTCAAGACCTTAGCTTGTGCAGAAAGACTCATATCTCCGATTTCATCTAAAAACAAAGTGCCACCTGAAGCTAATTCAAATTTTCCTTTTTTATCCTTAATAGCAGAAGTAAAAGCTCCTCTCTCATGACCAAACAACTCGCTTTCAATTAATTCTGCGGGTATGGCAGCACAATTAACTTCAATAAACTGCAATTTACGTCGATTAGAATTATCATGTAATGAACGAGCAACTAATTCTTTACCAGTACCATTACCTCCAGTAATTAATACACGGGCATCAGATGGAGCTACTTTTTCAATCATTTCTTTAATTTTCAAAATCCCAGAGGTTTCTCCAATAATTGAACTCCCCTTATATTTTTTAACCGTTGTTTTTAACTGCTTTGTTTCTTCAACTAAAATTGTTCTATCTTTTGCATTTCTAATTGTTACAAGAATTCTATTTAAATCTAAAGGTTTTTCAATAAAATCAAAAGCCCCTTTTTTAATTGCTTGCACAGCAGTTTCAACGTTTCCGTGTCCACTAATCATAATAACTGGAGTGTCAATTTTAGATTTTAACAATTCATCTAACACTTCCATTCCATCCATTTGAGGCATTTTAATATCACAAAAAATCATATCAAAAGTAGTTGAACTAGCTTTTTCAAAACCTTCCCTTCCATTTTCAGCCTCTACAACTTCAAATTCTTCGAACTCTAAAATTTCTCGTAAAGCTCTTCTAATAGAGCGTTCATCATCGATAATTAAAATTTTACTCATACTTTTATTTTTTAACCACAGTGGACACAGATTTTTTAACGGAGTACCACTGTGTGTTTTTTAATCACTATTAATTTTTTAAATTACTCAAAACTTATGCCATTAATATTATTAACCACAGAGGAAGCAGAGTTTTTCACAGAGTCTCACAGAGTTTTTCATTAATTTATTAGACGTTTAATTCCATATTTCAAAGATTTGACATTAAAATTTAAAAGTAATCCAATTTTACATTCTGATATTTTTAAATAGGTTAAAACTTGAGCTGTATGAACTTCATTTAAATTTTCTACAGCTTTAATTTCAACTATCACTTGATTTTCGACTAATAAATCTAATCTATATCCTACATCCAATTTAATATCTTTATAAACCAGAGGTAAACTTTTTTGCTTTTCAACATTTAAACCATTTAAATTCAATTCATAAAACAAACATTCTTCGTATGCACTTTCAAGAAGTCCTGGTCCAAGAGTTGAATGAACTCTATAAGAACAATCTAAAATGATTTGGGTTAAGTCATTAATTTCCATAATTATTACTTTATATGATAAATTATTTTCTACTAAATTTAAATAGAATTATCGTTTCTACACAGTTAATATCCAAAAAACTTTGTGAAACTCCGTGAAAAACTCCTTTTACTCCGTGGTTAAATATTACCCAACATTCAATCCCATTAAATAATTATTCATTATCTTCGCGCCACAACAAATATTGAATAAAATGAATTACGACATTATAGTTTTAGGAAGTGGACCTGGTGGTTATGTTACTGCAATTCGCGCTTCTCAATTAGGATTAAAAACAGCTATCGTTGAAAGAGAATCTTTGGGTGGTATTTGTTTGAATTGGGGATGTATTCCTACAAAAGCATTATTAAAAAGTGCAAATGTTTTTGAATATTTAACTCACGCAAGTGATTACGGAATTAAAGTAAAAGAAGCTTCTGTTGATTTCAATGCGATGATTGATAGAAGTCGAGGTGTTGCTTCAGGTATGAGCGGTGGAATTCAATTTTTGTTAAAGAAAAATAAAGTAGATGTTATAAAAGGATCTGGAGTTATTAAAGCTGGTAAAAAAGTAGCTGTAACAGGAGAAGATGGAAAAATAACTGAATATACTGCTGACAAAGGATTAATCATTGCTACGGGTGCGCGTTCTCGTCAATTACCAAATTTACCTCAAGATGGTGAAAAGATTATTGGTTACAGAGAAGCAATGACATTAAAATCTCAACCTAAAAAGTTAGTTGTTGTTGGTTCTGGTGCTATTGGTGTTGAATTCGCTTATTTCTACAATGCAATTGGAACTGAAGTTACAATTGTTGAATATTTACCAAACATTGTTCCTGTAGAAGACGAAGAAGTTTCTAAACAAATGGAAAAATCACTTAAAAAAGCTGGTATTTCTATTTTAACTAATGCTAACGTTGAATCAGTTAATACTTCAGGTAAAGGATGTATTGTAACAATTAAAACGGCTAAAGGAGAAGAAAAAATCGAATGTGATGTTGTTTTATCTGCAGTTGGTGTTGTCTCAAACATTGAAAACATTGGCTTAGAAGAAGTTGGTATTGTTACAGACAAAGGTCGTGTTTTAGTAAATGATTTTTACCAAACAAATATCCCAGGATATTATGCTATTGGTGATATCGTTCCTGGTCCTGCATTAGCTCACGTAGCATCTGCTGAAGGAATTATTTGTGTTGAAAAAATTGCTGGCCACACTCCAGAACCATTAGATTATGGAAATATCCCAGGATGTACTTACGCATCTCCTGAAATTGCTTCAGTTGGTATGACTGAAAAACAAGCAAAAGAAGCTGGTTTAGATATTAAAATTGGTAAATTCCCATT
>CALPSU020000174.1 GCA_943326315.2 Chryseobacterium gleum | reverse complement strand
TATGTATGCGGCAATTTTTATAAAACAAGTTAAAATGCAATGGGAAAGAGCTGGTTTTCCAATTGATAATCGCCCAGAAATTTTAGCAACATTATTTAATGTTGGGTATCCTCAATCTGTTCCGAAAAGTAATCCTCAAGTTGGTGGTTCAGGAATTATGATCTATGACAAAGAACATTCATTTGGATCTATCTCTTATGAATTCTATTATTCTGGAGAACTTTTCGACTTATTTCCTTTCATGCCTAAACGTTTTGATTGGAATGAAAAAGCATAATGCTCTATTATTAGGTGGAATTATTCTAATTTTTGGATTTTTAACTAGTTGTTCTGCTCAAAATAAAACTATTAATCCCAAAGAAAAATTTGAATGGACAAGTATTTATGATGGATTGGATTACTGTGAAAGAGTTGGGCCATATAAATCAGTTGTAAATGACTCAAAAATTAGTATTCTAAAACTTAATCCAGAAAAGTTTGATTTCTATTTGTTATCTGCAACAGAATTTGATAAGAAGCCTAAAACTGCAAAAGAATGGGCGGATACATTCAATCTCAACATTGTAATAAATGCTGGAATGTATAATTTATCTAAAACCTTATTAAATAAAGGGTATATGAAAAATTATAATCATTTAAATAACTCAGAGATCAATCCTTCCTATAATGCTGTAATTGCCTTTAATCCAACAGATAGTTTAAATTCCAAATTCATTATTCACGATCTAACTTGTAACCCTTGGGATTCTGTAAAATCAGATTACCATTGTTATACTCAAGGTATGAGAATGATAGATTGCAATGGTAAAGCTTTGAGTTGGAACAAAAAAAATCAATCTTGCAGTATGCTTGTTGCCGCTTCAGATGAAGAAGGTAACATTTATTATATTTTTACTCGTTCTCCTTATACTCATAATGAAATTATTCAATTTTTACTAAAACTTCCTTTCCCAATAAAAGAAACAATCTACTTAGAAGGTGGACCAGAAACAAGCTTTTATGTCAATATAGGAAACACAAAAATTGAAAAAATAGGAAGTTATATTTCAAACTCTTATCCGAACGATGAAAATGATCATTTTTGGAAATTACCAAACGTGATTGGAGTGAAAGCGAAAAAATAATTGCATTCTTGAGAATATCAACTTAAAAATCAAATTAATATTACTTTTTTTAAATCGTAAATAGATTACGTTCTTCTGTTTTATATTTGTATTATAAAATTAAAGAAAATGAATCTATTCAAAAAAACGCGAATGAAATATTCTCCAAGATATGTGATTTATCTTGCTATTACTAACTATTTAAAAGAAGATGAAATAGCTTGTTTGAATTATGACCTAAGGCATTCGAAGATTGATAAAACACATCAATTCTTAACCATTGTAGATCGTTATTTCGATATCGAACATTTTAAAAATAGACCTATTATCTGGCAAGATGTATGGCTTTATAATTATTTAAAAAATGAATTAAAATCAACTTTGATTAAAAAAGGGTTAATTAAACAATATGAAAAAGAAATCATTCAACCTAAAAACATCGCTTTTGAAAAAGTATTTGATAGTTATAGAATATTAGGAATTTGCTGAAAATATTATTTCAAAATCAGATATATGTTAAAAATGAAATTATTTTAAGCATATTTCTTAGTATGTTTGTTTTATATAATTCGAGAATGACAAGTATTAATAGCAATGAAATAAGTGATTTAGTTAATAAACCTAAGGGTTATTATTCTAATACACGTCAAGAAATGTTCGATTTTATTCCAAAAGGAGCTAAAAAAATACTTGAAGGCGGTTGTGGAGAAGGCGTTTTTGCTGGAGATTTGAAAAAACATTTGAATGCGGAAGTTTGGGGATTAGAATTAGATCCTGATTCTGCAGCTATAGCTGAAAAAAAAATAGACAAAGTATTGGTGGGTGATCTTTCCGATACTATAACTGCACTTCCTGAAAAATATTTTGATTGCATTATTTTCAATGATGTTTTGGAGCATCTTGTAAATCCATATGAAATTTTAAATAAATTAAAAAACAATCTTGCACCGGATGGGGTTATCGTTTGTTCCATTCCAAATGTTAGATACTGGAGAGTTTTCAAAAAATATGTTTTTGGCAAGCACTGGAAATACGAAGACAATGGAGTAATGGATAAAACACATCTTCGCTTTTTTACCAAAAGAAGTATCTACGACATGTTTGAAACTCTAAATTATGAAGTTGTTCAAATAAAAGGTTTACGACCAACTCCATCAGTAGGTTTTCATATCTTAAATACTCTAACTTTTGGGTCTATCAGCGATTGTAAATATATCCAATATGCTTGTGTAGCAAAACCATCAAAAATATAAATCAATTCGCAAAAATTTTATATACTCAATCTCCCATATCTTCTAGTCTTTTATCTTTTTTCAAACTATCTTTGCGGTCTCAAAACGAATTCAATTACAATGAGTAAAGCAAAATATACTGTTACCGCAGCCCTTCCTTATGCTAACGGACCACTTCATTTAGGTCATGTGGCTGGCGTTTATCTTCCTGCTGATATTTTTGTTCGTTTTTTACGAATGAATAATCACGATGTTGCATTTATTTGCGGAAGTGACGAGCACGGAGCAGCTATAACTTTACGTGCTAAAAAAGAGGGGATTACTCCTCAAGAAATTGTAGATAAATACAATAAACAAATCGGTGATTCTTTCAAGGATTTTGATATTTCATTCGATATTTTTCATAGAACCTCATCTCCTATTCATCACGAGACTGCGCAAGATTTTTTTAAAGTTTTACATGAAAAAGGAAAATTAACGCAAGAAACTTCAGAGCAATATTACGACGAAGAATACAGCCAATTTTTAGCAGACAGATACATAACCGGAGAATGTCCAAAATGTTCTAATCCTTCTGCATATGGAGATCAATGCGAGAAATGTGGTTCAGATTTAAGTCCGACAGATTTAATTAATCCAAAATCTACATTAAGCGGAAAAACGCCTGTTTTAAGAACTACATCTCACTGGTATTTACCAATGAATCGTCACGAAGATTGGTTGAGAACGTGGATCAAAGAAGGTAAATTGGATGGCGTTCAACAACACGATCCGAAGTTATGGAGAAACCAAGTAAACGGACAATGCATGTCATGGATCGATGGTGGTTTACACCCGAGAGCAATGACAAGAGATTTGGATTGGGGAGTGAAAGTTCCGTTAAAAGATTCTGAAGGAAAAGTGCTTTACGTATGGTTAGATGCTCCAATTGGATATATATCAGCAACCAAACAATGGGCTTTAGATAACAATAAAAATTGGGAAGATTACTGGACAGGTAATAGAAAACTAGTTCATTTTATTGGGAAAGATAACATCGTTTTTCATGCTATAATTTTTCCAATTTTATTAAGAGATCATGGGAATTTGATATTACCTGATAATGTTCCTGCTTACGAATTCTTGAATTTAGAAGGCGATAAATTCTCGACTTCTCGTAACTGGGCAGTTTGGTTACATGAATATTTAGAAGCATACCCAGATAAAGCAGATGAATTGAAATATGTCTTAACATCTATTGCTCCAGAATCGAAAGACAGTGAGTTTACATGGAAAGAATTTCAAACAAGAATAAACAGCGAATTAGCAGATATTTTAGGAAATTTCGTTAATCGTGCGATGGTATTAACTCATAAATATTATGAAGGTGTTATTCCTGAAAAAGGTGTTTTAACAGACGAAGATAAACGAGTTTTGGAAGAAATGAAAGCTATTCCAGAACGTATATCTAAATTGGTTTATCTTTATAAATTAAGAGACGCCCAAGCTGAAGCAATGAATTTAGCCCGACTTGGAAACAAATACCTAGCAGAAACTGAGCCTTGGAAATTAGTGAAAACAGATCCAGAAAGAGTAAAAACAATCCTGAATATTGCATTACAAATTACTGCAAATTTGAGTATCGTTTTACAACCTTTTTTACCTGGAACAGCTGCGAAATTAACTCAGTTTTTAAATTTCAATACAACGGATTGGACAAAGGCAGGAGAAGATAATTTATTAAAAGCTGGTTCAACTGTTCGAACTCCTTCTATTTTATTTTCAAAAATTGAAGACTCTTTAGTAGAATCAGAAGTTGAAAAATTGAAAAATATAGCATTATCCCAACCAAAAATTGAAGTTGCTTTAGAGCCACAAAAAGAGACAATCACTTTTGAAGATTTTACGAAATTAGATATCCGTCTAGGAACAATTTTAGAAGCTGAAAAAGTAAAAAAGGCAGATAAATTACTAAAACTTTTAGTTGATACTGGAATAGATAAAAGAATAATCGTTTCTGGAATTGCTGAGCATTATTCTCCTGAAGAAGTAGTAGGAAAAACTGTAAGCGTATTATTAAACTTAGCTCCGAGAATGATCAAAGGAATCGAATCGCAAGGAATGATTTTAATGGCCGAAAACGAAGAAGGAAAATTGAGTTTTATGTCACCAGAAAAAGAATTTTCAGCCGGTGGATCGATCTGTTAATTTTTTACCCCTTTGGAGAGGGATTAAGGAGGAGGAAAAGAATTGATAACAAGTAACACAAAATTTATAAAATAAAAACTCTGTGTTACTCTGTGAATTTACTCTGTGTACTTTGTGGTTAAATTCACTACTATTTTAATACAAATTATGAACGATGAATCATTAATATCTTATTTCTCAAATGAAGACTTCGTTCTAAAAACACAACAACAAATTCATAAGGATTTCGCAAAATTCAATTTAGAATTTCCAGAAAACTTTATTTTTGACGCTTGGCCCAAAGAAAAGATTGAAGAAATTATTCAAGAAAAATTAAAAGAAATCATCCAATTTGGTGAAACTCGATTACTTCAATTACTATATACAATCGACATTCCCGAAAGCCAATTTCTACATCTAATTACTGAACCTGATTTTTTAATTTCCATCTCCCAAGCCATTCTTAAAAGAGAAGCTATGAAAGTTTATTTTCGGAGTAGGTTTTGAAATATAACATTTAACTCTAGAAAACGATTAGCCTTGAAAGGTTTTTATTAAACATAATAATTACCTTAGTAAACAATAAAAAAACAATTCATTATGCTAAACTTCGAATTTCAAAATCCTACCAAATTAATCTTTGGTAAAGACACAATAAGTAAATTATCATCCGAAATCCCTTCAAATTCCAAAGTGTTATTGCTATATGGAGGTGGAAGCATCAAGCAAAATGGAATTTATGAAAAAGTAAAACTTGCACTTTCAAATTTTGATCTTGTAGAGTTTGGAGGCATTCCTGCAAATCCTGAATACGAAGTTTTGTTGAAAGCTTTAGAAATTATCAAGACTCAAAATATAACCTATTTACTTGCTGTCGGTGGTGGATCTGTAATTGATGGAGCGAAATTTTTAGCTTCTGCAGCACTTTATGAAGGAAATTCTCCTTGGGATATCCTTTCAAAATTTATTCGTACAGAAAAGGGAATGCCATTTGGTACTGTTTTAACAATGCCTGCAACTGGTTCTGAAATGAATTCTGGTGCAGTAATTACAAGGGCCGAAACACAAGAAAAATTCGGTATGGGCGGACCAGGATTATTTCCTCAATTCTCAATATTAGACCCACAAGTAATACAATCTATTCCAAAACATCAAATTGCAAACGGTATAACGGATGCATTTACACATGTTTTAGAACAATACATGACCTACCCTACCCAAGCTTTTTTACAAGATCGATTTTCTGAAAGCATTATGCAAACATTGATCGAAGTCGCTCCAATGGTAATAGAAAATCCATAC
>CALPSU020000173.1 GCA_943326315.2 Chryseobacterium gleum | reverse complement strand
TTAAATAATGATAAGTTTGTAACATTTCTCAAAGAAGAAAAGAAATTTAATAGTGAACATTTAGAGAAAATAGCTGAAATTCTATTCGTTTTAGGTCATGACCACGTTTCAGAAAACAGAATAAATATTTTAGAAAAAAGCTTAACAATATATGAGTACTTAAATAGAAATAGTATGACCTATTCACCAGAACGAATTAAAAGATTGGAGAAAATAAACATAGTTTTAAGTGAAATCAAAGATAGGTGAATTCGATAAATATTTAACATCGAAAATAATTAATTGGAGGATTAAATGAAAAAAGAAAACTAAAACTAAAACTAAAACTGAACGAATATTTAACTCTTCTATTTTTATAGTTTTTGGGTTATTAATTGGTTTTTATTTTCTAAATTCTAAAAAAATAATTTCCATTTCGGATACAATTACTATAAACGACACAATTTCTGATTATTGGTTTGATGATTGTACGAAAACGGGAAAGGGAAATTCAGAGCAATGTTTTTATTTCACCTTAAAGAAATACAAGTGTAACTTTCAAGAAACTTCATTGGATAGTGATGAAGCGAAGAATACTCTTAATTCTTCGAACAGAATAACAATAACTATCGAAAAGTCTGACATTAATAAATTAATGACAAATAAAACGGTTCAAACATTATCACTTAATCTTAATGGAGAGGATTTTAAATTAGCAAACGAAGGAATAGAAAATAGAAATTGGGTAATTGCTTATTTACTTCCCGTATTGTCAATTTTATGCTTATTCTTTGGATTTAAAGACCTTTATAAATTACTGAATAGCAATAGGAATACTCAAAATAGAATTATCTTCTGATGTAACCAAAAGAAAATAATTTCCACTATTAAAATTAGAATAATCAACACTATTTGTAAATGTATCTATTTTATCATCCTGTAAAACTCTTCCTGATAAATCTAACAAAACAATTCTAGACACATTGCTTGCATTTCCAACATTTATAATTCCAGAAGTGGGATTTGGATAAATATTTAAAGTAGCAATATTCGAAACAATTACCTGATTTATTGGCAATACACTTACATTTTTTATCGCAATTGATTTTTTCCCAGCGCAAACACCCGTTCCTGTAAGAGTATATTTAACAGATGTACCAATTCCTGAATTGGCTGAAACAGCTGTAACCAGTCCTGTCGAAGTAATTGTTAAATGATTATCCGATACAGACCAAACACCCCCTGTAGAAGAAGATGTAAAAGCAAATTGTTGTTTTTCAATTAGTACGTCTTTTCCAGTAATTGAAGCGTTTGGTATCGCTACTACTGTTATTGTTTTACTTATAGAATTTGAGCAATTTTTGGCATAAGTAGTATAGGTGATTACGGCCGAACTATTAACTGTATTATTAGAAGTTATTGTACCACTTTGAGAAATCCCAAAAATAGGAGTGTTACTAATATTCCAAATACCTCCTTTTACAGAGGCAGTAAAAGCTGCTGTTGAAGCACCACAAAACGAAGTTGGACCTGAAATAATCCCAATAGACGGTAAAGCTTTGATAATAATATTTTTGACAACTGTATTCGAACATCCATTTACAGTTAATGCATATTTTACTCCACTTGAACCTACTGTTTTTGCAAAGATATTACCATTTGTATTTGTTAAATTACTATTTAAAACAGACCACGTCCCATTAGGTAATGAAGCGTTATAAAGAGTTGTTGAATTAAGACATAAAGAATCTGGTCCTTGAATTATTGGGTTTGGAATTGTTTTAATTTTAATTGTTTTACTTACTTTTCCGGTACAACCATTAGTTCCTTTTTTAGAATACACTACTGTCGTTTTACCTCCAACTAATCCTTTCAAAAGACCAGAAGTTGAAATTGAACTATTGATATCTAGAATTGACCAAATACCTCCAGTAACAGAATTTGTATATTGTGAAGTAGAATTTACACATAAAGAATCTAAACCTTTAATTAAAGCTAATGTAGGAGTTGCTTTAACATTAATCCATTTATTAATCGTATCGTAATAACAAACATTACCATAATTATAGGTTAACTTGGATTTTCCAGCAGAAATTCCTTGTACCCTACCATCACTAAAAACATTTATTTTAGTATCAAAACTTGACCAATTACCATATATGGAATTACCAACTGAATATTGTTTTGTTTCAAATTGACAAAGAGTAGAATCACCCAAAATTAATAATGGCTTTATAGGAGCACCGACGATTTTAATTAATTTAGAAAACGACGTATTGTTCAAACAAGTAGATGCTACAGGTAAGTTATACGTGATTGTAACTTCTCCTATTTTATAAGCTGTAACAATCCCATCACTTGCAACATTGGCGGTTTGAGGGTCTGAAGAAATCCAATTACCACCTGTTATAGCAGATTTCAAATTAGAAGTACTTCCTAAACAAATTTCCGAATTTCCGATTAATCCATCTGAACAAGTAGCAGGTTTAATTCCAAAAATAGCCCCATCTTGTGTCGAAAAATTATAAGATGTATTTGGAGTTAAAGCACTTACATTAAAGTATCCATTAGCATAACCTCCCCATCCCCAATTAATGTGAATAAAATTATTTACATCATATCCATCAGCAACAAAACAATGTCCAGATAGTAAATCACTTGTATAACCGTAATAGATTACTACTCTAGAAGAATCAAATTCAGCTTTTAATAAAGAAATCCAAGCTGCATCAGTATATGAGTCCTTCAATTTTGAGGTCATCGAATTTGAATATCCAAAATTATTAATTAAAGCATATTCAGCTGTTGGTGCAGTTCTGCCTGAAACCCAAGCACCACTTCCAATTGAACTATATTGCATATTCACCGCCAAACCGCAATCTTTCATTAATAAAGCAATGGCAGGATTTGAGGAATTAATTGTATTTGCCATATTTGGCCAATTATATTTCGATTTACTAAAATCAGCTTTTAACATTCCAAATCCTGGTAAACGATATTGATTACTTCCAAGAGCTTGTGGAGGATAATTCCAAAATTTTAAAGTTTGAGCCATTGCTGTTGCAACACAACCTGTTACTGAAAGAGATTTTGAAACTGGGTCTTTAGGACACGAATCATTATAAAAAGGATATTGATCCCAATTTGTTTTTAGCAATGGTAATACTTGTTGATTTAGACTTTTAAGAAGTTTTTTACCCGCTTTTATAGTTTCCCATTCTGGATGAATTGGAGAATTATCATCGGAAATAACTTTTAATATTTGTTCATTACATCTATTTAACCAAGAAATTACAGATTGAGGTGCTTTTGAAATATCAAAATCTTTTTCTAAAGAATAACCCAAAATAGGATTTACACGATCATCGGCAGCGATAATTATGAACCCATCTGAATTTAAAAAATTAAATATATAAAATAAATTAATTGTTGTTTTTTCAAGATTTAGTTGATTTGATTCAACTGAAATATGATGTAACTCTATATTTAAAGCACTTTTTTTAAGTTTTTGAATCTTGTTTTTCAAAAAACTATTTGCAATTAAATTTGCTGTATTAGAATCAACTGGTTTTGAAAATAAAGTAATGGAAAAACAAAAAAATGAAAATAGGAAAGTCGTAAATTTCATAAACAAAATATAAATTTACGTAAATGTATTACTATTTAATTTAATAAAAAAAATATAGTTGAATAACTAACATATTAATGTAAAAATGAAATATTTAAATTAAATAAAGTGTATTTGTTACTCCTAATTAATTCTTTCTTAATAATACTTTTTAGAAAGATTAAGAGCAATTTTAGGTATATTTAAAATTTAAAATGAATTTTCGTTACTTTTAAAACAGTAAAAAAAATAAAAGATTATCAGAATAACTTAACTTTCATTTCTGAATTTCAACACAAGTAAAAAGCATCTAGAATTCTAAAAAATGAGAAGAGTATAAAAACGAAAATTTAAAAATGAAACAATGAAAAATTTATTAATTTTAACAACGATGTTACTAACATTTGGATTTGCGAAAGCGCAAAAAGTTTACCAAACTTCAAATAGATCCGAAGCAGATAAAAAAATATTTGTAACAACAAATAGATCTGAAGCAAATATGTTAGTTTATGAAACCACTAATAGATCAGAAGCTAAACCATATTCCGGCATGTGGTATTGGACAAAAAATAGATCTGAGGCAGACTGGAAAATTTATTTTACAAAAAACAGATCTGAAGCTGACTTAAAAATATACATTACCAAAAATAGATCTGAAGCTGGACCTAAATAAAAAGATCGAAATTTAAAAAGTAAAAAAGAGTAGTAAATTTAAGTACTTAAAAATAACTACACTTCTAAAATCCGTAAATGCTAGAGTAATCATTTCAAAAATTAAAACAATGCAACAATTAGAGAGTAAAAATAATTTAAATCCTGTTTCGGTATTTTGGTTTAGAAGAGATTTGCGTTTGCAAGACAATCACGGACTTTATGAAGCGTTGAAAGATTCGAATGAAGTGTTACCTGTTTTTATCTTTGATAAAATAATTTTAAAAGATCTGGCTGAAAAAAAAGATAAACGAGTTTCCTTTATTCACCAAATTTTAAAAAATTTAGCCACTCAATTGAGTATTCAAAGTTCATCATTATTGGTATTATACGATGAACCATTGGATGCCTTTAAAACAATTCTTGAAACATACCAAGTAAAGAAAGTTTTTACAAATCATGATTACGAACCTTATGCAATAGAAAGAGATTTAAAAATTAAGGAATGGTTAAACACTAAAAATATTTCATTTAATTCATTTAAGGATCAAGTGGTTTTTGAAAAAAATGAAGTAATGAAATTAGATGGAACTCCATATAGCGTATTCACACCATATTCAAAAATATGGAAACAAAAATTAAGCACTGAAGGAATTAATATTTATAATTCAAATTCGTTATTATCAAATTTATTTAAAACAAAACCTTTTCATTTTCCTTCATTGACAGAAATAGGATTTAATGAAACAAATTCCGAAATACCAAATACTGAAATAAACGAAGAAACAATAAGTAATTACCACAATACTAGAAATTTTCCGGCATTAATTGGCACAAGTAATCTGAGCATTCACTTACGTTTTGGAACCCTTAGCATCAGAGAAATTACATCCAAAGCACTTAAATTAAACGAACAATGGTTGAATGAATTAATCTGGAGAGATTTTTTTATGATGATTCTTTTTCATTTTCCTTATGTTGTAGATAGAAGCTTCAAAAAGAAATATGAAAGTATTCAATGGCGGAATAATGAATCTGAATTTAAAAAATGGTGTGATGGAGAAACAGGTTATCCGATTGTTGATGCTGGGATGCGAGAGTTGAATGAAACAGGATTTATGCATAATAGAGTTCGGATGATTGTTGCAAGTTTCCTTACAAAACATTTACTAATAGACTGGAGATGGGGTGAGGCTTATTTTGCGGAGAAGCTTTCAGATTATGAACTTTCTTCTAACAACGGTAATTGGCAATGGGTAGCAGGTTGCGGAAGTGATTCAGCTCCCTATTTTAGAATTTTCAATCCTACAGAACAAACCAAAAAATTTGATCCTGATATGTTATATATAAAAAAATGGATTACAAATTTTAGCACGGATTATTTACCACCTATGGTTGAGCACGATTTCGCAAGAAAAAGAGCTCTTGAGGTATTTAAAAAATCATTGCTTGAGTAACTTCTATAATTATATTTTAACTTTTAAATATTTAAACGCGGCCTAAACTAATTAATCATCTAAAAAGGTAATATTCATCATATTATTTCCAATATACTATGCATACCTTGTAAAGGTATTTATCGAATAGACTTCAAATATTAAGTATTT
>CALPSU020000172.1 GCA_943326315.2 Chryseobacterium gleum | reverse complement strand
TCGGATTCAATATATAGTTTTTGGAGATGGATTGAAGCAAAGGATTTATCTGTTTCAAATATTGAAGAAATTACAAACTATTGTTTAGAATTAGGGATTAATTCGTTTGATTTATCAAATTCTTATGGTTTAGGACAAACAGAGGAATTATTTGGAAAAGTATTAGAGAACAAATCAATTAAAAGAGAAGATATCGTTTTATTTTCAAAATGTGGTTTTAAATCTTATGAATCCGGAACCGGTAAAGTTGTTTACAATCAATTAACAGAAAAGTATATCAATAATAGTGTTGACGATTCTTTAAAGAAATTGAAAACAGATTATATTGATGTTTTTTTATTAAACGAGTTTGATCCTTTGATGAAATCAGAAGAAGTAGTTTCAGCTCTAACTACTTTAGTATTTAAGGGGAAAGTAAAACATATCGGACTTTCAGGTTTTAACGTTTTTCAACATAAACAGTTGTCGAATTTTTCTTTGGATATCGTTACAAATCATTTCGAATTTAATCTTTTCCATACAGAAGCAATTCACGATGGACGATTAGATTTTGTAAAAGAACAATATGCTAAACCAATGGCTTGGGCTCCATTAGCAGATGGAAGAATTTTAAATGGTACGGACGAGGAAGCTGTATCGATTAGAAAAGTTTTGGACGAATTAGCTGTAAAATACAATTCAAATATCGAACAATTAGCAGTTGCTTGGATTCATAAATTAGGTGCTTTGCCAATTATTGGAAGTTTGAACAAAGAACGAATCAAAAATGCTGCAACAGCAAGTGATATTAATTTATCTCATGAAGATTGGCATAAAATATATAATGTGACTAAGAAGTAGATTTTGGCTTTTAGGTATTAGTCATTGGGTGTTAGGTTTGTTAGAGTATAGTTATTAGGATTAGATGTTAGAAAAATTAAAAAATATTGAGGAATTAAGTTTAGTAGATGTTCTTAAAAAGATAGCTACTGAATTTGGTGATAGAGCTGCTTTTTCAACTAGTTTAAGTTGGGAAGATCAGGTTATAACACATCATATTTTTTCAAACGACTTACCAATTCGTGTTTTTACTTTAGACACTGGTCGTCTTTTTCCAGAAACGTATGGTGTTTTTAACCGAACGTTAGATCGATATAAAAAGAAAATAGAAGTTTTTTCTCCAAAACACGAAGGAGTAGAAAAAATGGTAACTGAAAAAGGTCCGTTGAGCTTTTACGTTTCATTAGAGAATAGAAAAGAATGTTGTTTCATTCGTAAAATTGAACCATTAAACAGAGCATTAGAAAATGTCGATTGTTGGATTACCGGTTTAAGAGCTGAGCATTCTGAAAATCGAAACAATATGACAATGACAGAAATGGACACACAACGAAACATTGTAAAAGTTCATCCAATATTCAATTGGTCATTGGAGCAAGTAAAAGAAGAAATTAAAACACACAATATACCATATAACTCATTGCACGATAAAGGATTTGTTAGCATAGGTTGTCAGCCTTGTACAAGAGCAGTTCAAGAAGGTGAAGATTTCCGTGCAGGAAGATGGTGGTGGGAAAATGGTGATAAAAAAGAATGCGGATTGCATTCGTGATAATATTGACGAATTCGTTGATTTTGTTGCCGTTATTGTTGTCGTAGGCATAGGGCATGCCCTATACCAACTATACCAACAACCATAATCACAACCGATTGATATTTCAGATATCAATATTTTGAAAAAATGAAAAAACAAAAAATGAAGAAATTAGATTATTTAGACGAATTAGAAGCAGAAGCGATTTACATTATGCGTGAAGTTGCAGGTCAATTTGACAAACCAGCATTGTTATTCAGTGGAGGTAAAGACAGTATCTGTTTAGTTCATTTAGCATTAAAAGCATTTCGTCCAGGTAAATTCCCGTTTCCATTAGTTCATGTAGATACTGGGCATAATTCACAAGAAGTAATAGAGTACAGAGATAATTTAGCTGAAAAATTAGGAGAAAAACTAATTGTTCGTAAGGTTGTTGACACGATTAAAGCAAGAAATTTACAAGATGGAAAAGGTAAATTTCCAAGTAGAAACGGATTACAAACGTATACCCTTTTAGATGTTATCGAAGAATTTGAATTCGATGCTTGTATCGGAGGAGCAAGACGAGATGAGGAAAAAGCACGAGCTAAAGAACGTATTTTTTCTGTTCGAGACGAATTTGGACAATGGGATCCAAAAAAACAACGTCCTGAATTATGGAATATATATAATGGAAAAGTAGATAAAGGAGAAAATGTAAGAGTTTTTCCAATTAGTAACTGGACAGAACTTGATGTTTGGAATTATATCAAACGTGAAAATATTGAGTTGCCATCGATTTATTTCACACATGCACGAGAATGTGTTTTAACAGACGCGGGTCAATTAATGGCAACGAATGAGTTTTTGACATTAGACGATACAGATGTGATCGTTACAAGAAATGTTCGTTACAGAACAGTTGGAGACATGACCTGTACAGCAGCCGTAGAAAGCGAAGCGTATACAGTTGATGAAATTATAGCCGAGTTGAAAGATTCAAAAATTAGTGAGCGAGGAGCAACACGAATGGATGATAGAGTAAGTGAAGCAGCAATGGAAGATAGAAAAAAAGGTGGTTATTTTTAAGTAGTCATTAGTGATTAGTAAATAGCTACTAGTTGAAATACAGACGAAATTAAATATTCAAAATAAAATTTGTTTTTAGGGAATGGTTATACTAATAACTAATACCTAACAACTAAAAACTAATAAAGAATGGATTTATTAAGATTTTTCACGGCAGGAAACGTAGACGATGGTAAAAGTACCCTAATCGGACGTTTGTTATTTGATAGTGATTCAATATCAACGGATATTATCGAAACTTTAACGAAGCAAAGTAAAACAACAGGAGTTGATGCGGATATTGATTTAGCATTATTAACGGATGGATTAAGGGCAGAAAGAGAACAAGGAATAACAATTGATGTAGCATATAAATATTTCAGTACAGACAAACGAAAGTTTATCATTGCAGATACACCAGGACATACGCAGTACACACGAAATATGTTTACGGGAGCATCAAATGCAGATTTGGCAATTATTCTTGTAGATGCGAGAAATGGGATTACAGACCAAACAAAGCGTCATAGTATTATTTCATCCATTTTGGGAATTCCTCATGTTTTGGTTTGTATCAATAAAATGGATTTAGTTGATTACAACAAAGATTTATTCAATAAAATTGAAGCGGATTATAAAGAATTTGCAAAGCCATTGAATTTGAATAAAATTTCATTCATTCCGGCGAGTGCATTAGCGGGAGATAACGTAGTGAAATCATCTGACAAAATGAGTTGGTTCAAAGGAGAATCTTTGTTAGAGTTTTTAGAAAATGTTGAAATAACAGAAGATAAAGAAATTAAAGAACCCCGTTTTCAAGTTCAATATGTAATTCGACCACAAACAACAAAATTACACGATTACAGAGGGTATGCAGGAAGTGTATTAAGTGGGATGTTTAAAAAAGGAGATAAAGTAAAAATTTTCCCTTCCGAAATTGAATCTGAAATCGAAAAAATCGAAAAAAATGGAGTAGAAGTATTGGAAGCGCAAATTGCAGAACCAATTATCATTCATTTAAAAGATAATATTGACATTAGTAGAGGAAGTACGATTGTTCCAATTAACGAATTACCGACTTCAGAAAAAGAAGTAGAAGCTACAATCTGTTGGATGGATAATAAAGCTTTTCAATCAGGACAGAAATTATTGTTGCAACAAAACAGTTTCAGAACAAAAGCAGTAATCAAAGAAATTGAAAGTAAAATTGACATCCATTCATACGATAATTTAGAAAGTGATGGAACGATAAATTTGAATGATTTCTGCAATGTTTTAATTAAAACAGCAGATTTAGTAAGTTTTGATTCGTACAGAAAAAACAGAAAAACAGGAGCATTTATTTTAATTAATGAAAACACGAATAGTACGGTAGCCGCGGGTGTAATCGCGTAATATGGTTCGTATCTATATATACGAAAGTAAAAAAACAAAAAAATGAAAAATTTCATAAACGAATTATATCAAAAACATACAGAGAAGACAGTTTTACCGTCTCCTTTGTTAGTGAATACGTTTATAGAAACATTGATGCCAATATTATTTCCAACCTACAATAACAAAGTATTTGCTGGTAAAGAAAAGTTAGAAGAAGAGTTCGAAAAAAATAAGCATCAATTAAATATTTTATTACTCCACGTTCAGGATTTATTGAACAAAGAGTCTAATGAAATTGTAGCTGATTTTTTCAATGAATTACCATCTATTTATAAACTTTTAATGTTGGATGCGGACGCTATTGAGGCAGGCGATCCAGCAGCGAAAAGTAGAGACGAAGTAATGAGAGCCTATCCTGGGTTTTATGCAATTTGTATTTTTAGAATAGCAAATAGTTTAGGGAAATTAGGGGTTCCTTTTATTCCAAGGATTTTAACAGAAATGGCGCATAGTAAAACAGGAATTGACATTCATCCAAATGCAACAATAGGAGAATCTTTTTTTATAGATCACGGAACAGGTGTTGTTATTGGTGAAACAACAAATATTGGTAATTTTGTAAAGATTTACCAAGGTGTAACATTAGGAGCATTAAGTGTAAAAAAAGAAATGGCTGAAACGAAGCGTCATCCAACAATTGAAGATAATGTTGTTATCTATGCTGGAGCAACAATTTTAGGAGGAAGTACGATTATCGGAAAGAATTCTACAATTGGAGGGAATGTTTGGATTACAAAAAGTATTAAAGAAAATTCAATGGTTTATCACAAACCAGATTTAGTAATAGCAGAAAGTAAATAGGAAATGGCAAAATTAATTGATTTTATTGGAAACACCCCTTTAGTTGAACTTTCCGTTTTGAATACCAATCCAAATGTGAAACTATTTGCTAAACTAGAAGGTCATAATCCTGGCGGAAGTGTAAAAGATAGAGCGGCTTATGGATTGATCAAAGGAGGTTTAGAAAGTGGCTTAATTAAACCAGATACTAAATTAATTGAAGCAACAAGTGGAAATACAGGTATAGCTTTAGCAATGATTGCTCGTTTGATGAAAATTGAAATTGAATTAGTAATGCCTGAAAATTCAACTCGAGAACGTGTTTTAACGATGCGTGCTTTTGGAGCTACTGTTACTTTAACTCCTGCAGAAGGAGGGATGGAAGCTTCAATCGATTACGCAAGAAATAAAGTTGAAAAAGAAGGGTATGTAATGTTGGATCAATTTGCAAATGAGAATAATCCAAAAATGCATTATCAAACTACTGGACCTGAAATATATAGAGATACAAATGGAAAAGTAACTCATTTCGTTTCAGCAATGGGAACAACTGGAACAATAATGGGTGTTTCGAGGTATTTAAAAGAACAAAACTCAGACATTCAAATTATAGGTGTTCAACCAGAAGATGGAGCGAAAATTCCAGGAATTAGAAAATGGCCAGTTGAATATTTACCCAAAATTTTTGATCGTTCTAGAATAGATCAAGTGATTGAAGTTTCAGATGTTGAGGCAAAAGCAATGGCTCAACGTTTAGCCAAAGAAGAAGGCGTTTTTGGAGGAATGAGTAGTGGAGGTGCTGTTACCGCAGCGCTTAAACTAATTGAAAATATGGAAGAAGGAAATGTTGTCTGCATAATCTGTGATAGAGGCGATAAATACCTTTCCACCGATTTATTTGAGTAGAAAAAATGGCTGACTGAGCTTGTCGTGATGACTGAGCTTGTCGAAGTCAGGGGGAGGACATTATAAAATATTAACAAGTATAAACAAGCTATTAGTCGTGGGGTTAACAACCTAACACC
>CALPSU020000171.1 GCA_943326315.2 Chryseobacterium gleum | reverse complement strand
GAAAATTCTTCAGTTAAAATAATTGATATTTTAGGAAATACTGTTTATTCTGAGGATATTATAAATTCTAAAAAAATAGATGTTTCTGATTATAAAAGCGGAGTTTATTTTGTGATTTTAGAATCTTCAGATGCAAAAATTACAAACAGAAAATTAGTTATTAGACATTAATAAAAATTTAATCGTAAAAATAGGCTGCTTTTTAGGCAGCTTTTTTTATTTGAAAAAAATCTTTAATGAACTTTGGTTACCTTTGAAGAATATAGTTATTAGTTTGGATACATTTTCATTGATATATAAAAAAGCAATCGTAGCCTCTATAGAAGCTTCAAAGGTTATAATGGATTTTTATGAAAAAGGTTTTCAATCTGACTATAAAATAGATGGATCTCCTATTACTGAAGCAGATTTAGCAGCATCAAAAATAATTTCCGATCATTTAAAGCATACAAATATTCCAATATTAGGTGAAGAGACGGAACATCAATCCTATGATATCCGCAAAAAATGGGAGTTAAATTGGTGTGTAGACCCATTAGATGGAACAAAAGAATTTATCAAACGAAATGGAGAATTTGCAGTAAATATAGCTTTGATTAAAAATAATAATTCAATATTTGGAATAATTGCTTGTCCTATAGAAAAGGTAGTTCTTTTTGGAGGTAAAGGTATAGGAGTTTACATTTCAGAATTTGATTCAATTGATGAAACAGCAAAATGGATTAAAATTGAAAAGAAAGAGACTACAAATAAACCTTTAGTTATAGCGATTTCTCATTCAAAAGATTCAGGAGCGTCTATTGAATTTATTTCTAAATTAAAGGAAAAATATTCAGAAATAGATTATTTAAAAAAAGGGAGTGCTTTAAAATTTTTCGATCTAGCTAAAGGAATAGCAGATATTTACCCTAGATTTGCTCCAACAATGGAATGGGATATTGCTGCTGGACATGCAATCATAGAAGAATTAGGAGGGACTGTTTGTTCAATAGATTCAGGAAAGAAATTACAATATAATAAAGAAGATTTATTTAATCCTCATTTTATTGTATTAACAAATCCAATGATAAAATAATATGAATTTTAGATTGACATTATTTCTTCTTACTTCGTTTCTAGGATCTTTTATTGTATTTTCTCAGCAAAACTTAATTGCTACTAGTTCTTTCTATAAGGATAAATTATTTTCACCATTTAATTCTACAAGTTTTTCTAATGGTTCCTTTTTACCTATTTGTGAAAGTCAGTTTAATTTGAATAAGAAAATTCAAGATACTTCTAAACAATACTATCAATTTACTGCTTACTTGTTTAAAAAACATTTATTTGAAATTAAGGGTGATGATTATTACTTAACTTTATCACCAGTTTTAGATTATAATTTGGGGAGAGATAAAAATGATAGTTTAGGATCAAGACTTATCCAAAATACCAGAGGTTTTTTTATTGAAGGAGATTTAGGTAAATCTTTTTCTTTTTCGAGTTCTTTTTATGAAAATCAATCTCAATTTAACAACTATGAAAAAGCATATTATTTATCCGCTGGAGAACTAACTCCAAATGGGAAAGTATATGTTAGTGATAATAATGCGGTTATTCCTGGAGGAGCAAGAACTAAACCATTTAAAATAGATGGTTTTGATTATGCTTATGCCATAGGAAATGTTGTGTATTCTCCTTCTAAACGCTTACAAATTATAGGAGGAAATAATTCTCATTTTATAGGTTCTGGATATAGATCTATACTTCTTTCAGATAATAGTGTTTATACGCCTTATATTCGTATGAATATAAAAATCTCTGAAAAATGGAGTTTTGTTTATTTGAGAACAAGGTTGTTGAATTTAATGAGAAGACCAATTCACACAACAGTTGAAGCGTATTATGAGCCCAAAGGATTTTCTGTAAATTATTTAACTTACAAAGCATCTGATAAATTTAATATTAGTTTATTTGAAGGAATCGTTTGGAGTAAAGGTGATTCTGTTGCTTCAACAAAAGTAAATTCATTATACTACAATCCAATTCCAGGTGTTTCGGAAATTTTTGTTTCGGATCATAAAAAAATGAATAGTTTATTAGGTCTTAGTGCAGAATATCTAATAAATTCAAAACATCGTGTATATAGTCAATTGGCAATGAGTAATTTGAATGATAAATATTTAGGTTTCCAACTTGGTTATAGAGGTTATAATTTTGAATTTCTGAAAAATTTCATGCTTCAATTAGAATATAATAATGTCCCAACACCACTTTATACATCGCCTAATAGTAGGTTAAATTATAGTAATTATAATCTTCCATTAGCTCACACAAAAGGAAATGGATTTCAAGAATATATTATCAGGTCAAATTATGAATATCGGCGTTTTTATATAGATCTTAAAATCATAGTTTATCAATTGAATGGATTTAGAAATGGATCTTTGTTAGCAGTTGATAATAAATCGTTAATGCAAATTGGAACTTTACAACACGATCAAATAGAAATAGGTTATAGATTTAATCGAAAATTAAATTTATCATTTTTTGGATCATATATTTTTAGAAATGATCTTTCAACTCCCGAGAAATTAACTAAATTTTTTAATGTTGGTATTAGAACAGGTTTAATTAATCATTACAACGACTTCTAATTATGTGGAAATTATTAATTTTTATTTTTATTACTCATCTGGGATATTCTCAAGTCGAAGTTGGTTCTTTAATAGAAGAAATGCCGAACGATTCTATACTTCCATTAACCCTAAATAATCATACAGGAATTAGACCATTTAATAGAGTTAATAATAATTTCCAACATAAATTCTCTTTAAAATCGGTTAAAAATAGCTCAAAAATAGCAATAACACCAATTGTAGATTTGGGGTTACAGATAGACAATGCGACATCTTATAAAACAGGCTTAGGCGCAACAATAACTGGAATTTTTAAAAATAAGCTTTATTATAAATTTTCTGCTATTCAGGGTGTTGGAGAAGCTTCTGAAAAATTATTTCAACCAAAGTCTTATGTCTTTAATCAAAAAACTGGAAAAAGTTTCACCTATACAGACATTCGAGGTAGATTATCTTATACTGCTAATAAGTTTTTTAATTTTCAAGCTGGGTTAGATCATAATTTTATTGGAGAAGGAAATAGATCTTTATTATTGAGTGATTATGGTAAGCCATATCCTTTTGCAAAAATTCGAGCAAATTGTTGGAGATTTGATTATACAGTACTCTATCAATTTTACAGAGAACAAGCGCCAAATGAACAGTGGAAGTCAAAATATTCAGCTGCTCATTTGTTGAGTTTTAACGCAACTAAAGGCATTAATTTTAGTTTTTTTGAATCTGTAGTTTTCTCACCCAAAGACACAAATTTAAATAGAGGTTTTGATGCAGAATATTTAAATCCTATTATTTTTTATAGGCCACAAGAGTATGCTTTGGGTTCATCAGATAATACTTTTATGGGATTTCAGTTTTCTGCAAAATATAAAAAACATACCTTTTATGGACAAGGAATGTTTGATGATTTTTTATTAGCAGAAATGAGGGCTAGAAGTAGATATTGGTCGAATAAATATGCTGGACAAATTGGAATTAAAGGGCGTTTTAATTCCAATAATAAAAAGTTTTTTTATCGAGTTGAAGCAAATTTTGCTAGACCTTACACTTATTCTCATAAAAATTCATCTCAAAATTATGGTAACCAAGGATATGCTCTGGCGCACCCATACGGAGCAAGTTTTTACGAAATATTGGGTGAATTAAAATGGCAAAAAAGTAATTGGATCTTTAAAATATTTTGTAATTACTATTTAAGAGGAATTGATAAAAATGACGGTATTAGTTATGGAGGAAATATTTACCAATCATACGATTCTCATCCATACGAATATCAAAATAAAATTGGTCAAGGTGTAAAATTAAATGGAGTTCATGGCGTTTTCACTACGGCTTATTTGTTAGATAAAGCTTCTAATTTACAGTTGTTTCTAGAAAATCATTTCCAAGGAAATACATTAAATAGTAATCATGTTTATTATTTAGTATTAGGATTAAGAAGTAATTTATGGAATGATTATAGAAATTATTAGTTGTAATTAGTGGTTAAATCGCAAAAGCAAAATCATTTTGTTTGATTTTTAATGGTTTTGATTTAAGTGTATTTTGTTAAATTTAGTTCAAAAGGTTTAAATATTTTTTCTTCTATTGTTAATTCCCTTTTTTAAACTTCCAAGAAAGACTTTAATATTTATCAAAAAAGTGTTTTTCAACATCAAAAGAAGATTTTACTCCAACTTCATGAAATTCATTTTCCAACCATTTTTCAGCGTATAATCTTCCTTTATTTTTCAAGTCTAGTAAAAACTCCCAAGAAGTGTTCATTTTACTAGATGATTGTAAATGCCCAATTGCTTCATGTGCCGAAATTGAATGAACAAATATCTCTCTTGAGACTTCTTCACCGTCTAATTTAACACCTTTTCTAACCAATTCATTTCTATAATGAATCAGGTGCATTTCATTAATTAAACTACTATTGAAACAAATTTCATTGATTCTATCAGTAATTTCTCGAGCAGTTTTAGGTAATTCATCAATATTGATAGAATTTATTTTTATAAGAAGTAAATCAGTAACAGAGGTGTTTTCAATAAGTGGAAATAATGGTGGATTTCCTAAATAACCACCATCCCAATAAAATTCTCCATCAATTTCAATTGCTTGAAAAAGTTGAGGTAAACAAGCGGATGCTAAAACTGCATCAACAGTAATTTCGTTATTTGAAAATACTTTTGCTCGATTAGTTTTAACATTAGTTGCACAAATAAATAACTTTTTTTTGTTGTAATTTTTTAATTCTTCGAAATCAACAAGTCCGTTTAAGATTTCTCTCAAAGGATTTTTATTAGTAGGATTGAATTGATATGGAGAAAACATTTGCGACATTGAGTTATAAAACATATATCCAAATGTGTTATACATATCCCCTTTTGGAAAATACTTATCTACTATTGTAGGGGTGAAAAGTAAATTTCCCGAAGTAGATATTTTTTTCCAAAGTGTATTTAATAATTCTTTCGCTTTTTCTTTTCCACCAATGTGAAGCCCATAAGCAGTTACTACAGCATTTATCGCACCAGCACTAGTGCCACAAATTCCTTCAGCTATTAAGTTGTCTTCTTCTAATAATCTATCTAAAACACCCCATGTAAATGCGCCGTGAGCGCCACCACCTTGTAATGCTAATCCAACTTTTTTTATATTATCTCCCATATTATTTTTATTGAGCTGTCCATCCACCATCTACAGGCATTGCCGTTCCGGTTATTAAACTAGCATCTTTTGAAGCAAGAAAAACAGCCAATTTCCCTAATGCTTCTACTGTTACAAATTCTTTGACAGCATGTTTTTCTAACATTATTTTAGAAATAACTTCTTCTTCAGAAATACCGTGTGATTTAGCTTGTTCAACAATTTGTTTTTCTACAAGAGGTGTTTTAACATAACCTGGACAAATTGAATTTGCAGTAATTCCAAATGGAGCGCCTTCTAAAGCTAATACCTTTGTTAATCCTAACACACCGTGTTTTGCAGCAACATAAGCAGCTTTGTATTCAGAAGCAACCAATCCATGAGCAGAAGCGATATTTATAATTCGTCCAAATCCTCTTTCTTTCATTCCTTTCCAAACAAATTTGGAAGCATAAAACACAGCATTTAAATTTAATTGAATAATAGCATTCCATTTATCAATTGGAAATTCATCAATCGGTGAAACAAACTGAATACCAGCATTGTTAACTAATACGTCTATACTACCAAAGTCTTTTTCAATAGCAATAATCATTTCTTCTATTTGATTAACGTCTGAAAGATTAGCACCATAG
>CALPSU020000170.1 GCA_943326315.2 Chryseobacterium gleum | reverse complement strand
TCTCTAATATATGAATCAGGAACAAATATAACTAACGTATAAATTCCAGGTTGAATTCTACATATTTCTGTATAATTTCCAGATACACAAGGTTGAATAGGATTGGTAGTAAGTATTTGTGGATTTGTTCGAGAATTGCCAACGTATAATTGACATATTAGATTTTGGTGCCCTGGTTCGGGTAAATTATACAATCTAAGGTAAGATTCTTGAACTACATTAATTGTATAATAAACAACACGTTTATAGTTTATTGAATCACAAGCATTTATAGGATGCTTGTAAAATGGTGTATCAACACTACAATTGAAATATTCAGGATATAAAGTGTATAATGTATCAGTTATTGGATTTGCTAATGTTCCTTTATTCACTATATTTAGTTTAAAAGGTTGATTAGTTAGTGAATCAACACATGCTTTAGAAGGTAAATTATATTTAGGTCCTACAGGCATTGTTGTCGTCAATACCAAATAGTTTTCAGATCCAACATCTCCACCCGCTCCAGTTACACCATAATAATTAGTTGTTGGATTTGAAAATGAAGGTCCTTCCCCATAACAGACAACGGTATACCAACCAGCAGTTAAAGGACTACAAGGGAGTGTATCAGTAGTACATTCCCATGAAGAATTAATTCGTTTTAAAGCATTTACACCATTTGTTGCTTTACCTGAAAATAAAGTGTAAGTATTAGGGATACACGTATTTTTTGAATGGGGAATTATTCTTAATAAAGTAGTATTACTCAAATAAAATTGTCTGTAGATTAATTTTGTTCTTTGTTGAGGCCCATTTGCTCCATCGCATGGTTGTAATCCATCTATTGTTAAAGGATTATCTTTACATGTAAACATATCTTTCTGACTTACAACATATTGATTTCCGCTAACATTCATTTTTTGAAGAATATCACCTAAATCTTCTGCTAATTCAGGTTTATAATATTTTGTTTTTTGAGATAAAAACCTATATTCAGTGTTTACTACCTTAGTAATAGAAATTGAGTCGAAATAATTTATATGGGTATAAATTCCAGGTACTACACAACTAGTTGGAATATGTGAGCAATCTGTATTTGAAAAACACTTGGTATAATCAATTAATCCAGTAAAAGTTTCAGGATAAAGATGCTTATTTTGATTAATTGTTAATGCATTAGCATCCCCTTTGTACAGATTATTCCAATTTGGATAATCTATTAAAGGGAAAGGCCATTTAACATCTAAATAAACCAATCCAGAGTCACTAATTTGAAATTCATTGTAAACAGCTTTATTTGCATTTGGACTACATTTTACATTTAAAGGTAAAACGGTATTTTCGCAACCAACAGTATCGCTTTTAGATATATATAATTGATTTGATATTAAACTACTTAGATTATTTCCTTGTTTATTGATTGCATCAAAGGCTGCTGTTTTATTCAATGAAAATCGATTTATAACTTGAACAGGGTTAGCAGTAAGACTTAAATCGACTTGCTGTCCAAAATGATTTTCCCAAGAACAATAATTAGTATTAAAATCTTCAATGCCTAAAACTTGAAGTGAATATAAACCAGCAGGTAAACAATAAATTTTATTTACTTGATTTGGATTGACTGAAATAATTGAGCTAACTAAATTAATATTAGTATCTATATCATTACAATTTATACCTTGCTTATTAAAAACACGAATCAGTGGAGATTGGGTGTTAGAATTATAATTAATACTTAAATCTAAATTTGAAGCTTCATTTAATTCGAAAGTAAACCAAATACCTAAATTATATTTTTTGGGATTATTATTAAATTTAACACCATTAATAGGACTAGAATTACCACATGGATTAGCTGAAAGTCTGGTATTACAAGCAAAAAAATCACTTTTTGTAACAGTTGTATTTTGCAATATACCAAATTGATTTGAAGGTGAAATAGCTGATATAATTGGTTTATTTCCATTTGATGCTCTAGTTCCAATTTTTTGAACTATAAGTTGAAAAGGGTCTGTTAAATTTTTATGTGTAATAATCTGTATGGAATAACTTGTATTTGTAAGTAATTTATTACAACTATAATATTTATAAATTAATTCATTTGGAGTTAAACTATCCGAATTACATACATCAATTAATTGAAGATCTATCAATGGTTGTGTCCTACTATTTCCTTTGAATATTTTAAATCCAACTAATTGTTTTTTTAGACTAATTGCATTTCTAAATTTATAAGCAAATTCAATGTAATCAAAATAATTATCAGTTGTAAATGTATACCATATTGATTGTGTGTATTCACTATTCATGTTGGAACATAATTCATTAACGTTATCAATACTATAGCAACCTAAATTAACTTCAACATTATCTTCGCATCGATTACCACTTAATAAACCAAAATTATATGCCGTAATGGGTTTATCATAATTTGCTACTTCGGGTTCATTAAGATCTAATTGAACATATAGGTTTCCGCTTGCAGAATTTAAAGCACTTATTTGAACTAAATAATCACCTGGTCGCATACAAGGATAGGTAGAAGAACCGAAAACAGTTTGAGAAGCTAACATAGCATCATCAGCTTGTTTAGAAGTTGGGTAGCAATTTTTAGCTAAATACACTGTAAAACCTGCCGCATTTCCTTGAATACCATTGCCTATTTGTTTTAAAGAAAAAGTACATTTTCTGGCGGTTGGAAGTGAGAATTTATACCAAATCGTTTTATTTGTTTGTCCAGCTGATTCGATTGTACTATAAAATGTTTCGGCTGATTCAGTAGTAGCATCAGTTATATCTGTTTGTGTAGATTGAAATTGACCGAGTTGAAAACCTGCTTGTCCAATTGGAATATCTAATGCATTTGCGCAATTATCATTAACAGGAGGGATTTGACAATAAATTTCATTAAAGATTATTGAAGAAATGAAAATTAAAAAAAATCTCATTATTAAATATGGTTATATTATGGATTGTTCCTAAAATTAATTTTAAACAATTATTATTAACAAAAGTTATAATTAAATAAGTTTAAGTTAAAAAAATAATTACAATATTAATAATATATTTTGGATTAGTTCAATTTTAAAAAATACTTATTATCAGTAATTTATATTTATTAAATTTGAAAATTTTATAATTTATTAAAAAATGAAAGTTACCTTATTAATCCTAGCCATCTTCCAAATCAGCATCATTTAAGGCCTCAAAACAAACCGGATGTTTATAAAACAAGTTACTGAAAAGTAACCTTCCTGCAGGATTAATTTTAAATCTGAATTAAAGGAGTATTTAGATAAAGTTTTGAGTAACTAAAAAGTTATTTTTTCTTGTATATAAATACATTATTTATATTTCCTTGTTGAGTTAATGTTAAATCTGTGTCTGTACTTTTTGTAAAATCAAAAACTTCGGTTTCATATCCTGAACCAAATTGATCATTTTTAAAAGCAGTAGAAATTGATTGAGATTTTATCAATGCATACTTTCCAGTTTGGGTTATAATATTACCATTGTCATTTATGGTATATAGTACATCTCCTCCGACCCCATCTTTAGAAAACCGCGCTGTTTTAGAGTAGTTTGAATCTAAATTTTTATCATTAATTGAGATTAAAGTCCATTCTCCATTTAGTTTTTTATTTATCATATTTTCAGGACTACAAGAGCCTAGAGCGATAACTAATATTACTAAGTAAAAATATTTCATAACACTTGAATTAATAAGTATAAAGACTTTAATCTATTTCTTTTTGCATTCCTTTGTATTGAATCGAAAACCAAATACAATATTGGATTGTAGAAACGTAAAACTTTGTTTTGCAATATCAGATTCGAACATAGTAGTTCTAATAGAAGGCAAATTAATATAACCAGCTTTAAATTCGGTTTGAATAAAAAATCGGTTGTAGAAATCAAGGTTTAATCCAATCATAGCATTAAGTCCGTAACCTGCTAAATGAAATTGATCGTAACGAGGATTCTCTAATAAAGTAACATTTGATCGAGGAACAACAATACCTCCACCAATTCCTTCGATGAAATTTATTCTAAATTTATTCTTTTCAAATAATTGATCGTGTCTCCTTAATTCTGTATTGATATAATTCAAGCCATCCGTATGCTCAAACATTAAAAAATTAGGCTTAATAACAAATGGAGTGTTTGAATATAATCCGTCATAACCTGTTCCTGAATTGTTAATATTACCTGTAATTAAAGATGTTTGATAAGCGCGCATGACATATTTCATATGGTCAACACCAACTGTAATTTCATATTTATTATTCAAAAAATACCCAATTCTTAAATTATATTGTGGGATAGTAATTGTTCCTGGATTAAGATATAATTTTAAATCAAAATCACTTTGACGATCCAAAGCTGCAACATCTGTTAATGTGAAATCGTAGTAATTTCCTTTAAAAGAAATGTCTGATGAAGAATACATAGATCTGTTCCATCCCCAATAAACTGAAAAGCTGCCTTTTCTCGAAAATGTTTTAATTTCTGGGGTTGAATCTTGAGAAAAAGAAATTGAGTAAGCTATTAATGATAAGCATAAAATTAGTTTCATAGCATCATTTATATTTTTTACAAAGTTAAAAAATATTGTGTTATTTATCATGAATAGATTTACTTTGATCAGGACTGATTATGATATTTATCATAATTTGAGGAATATAGTGCCCAAATTTTTATTCGACAAACTAAAAACGCGAATATTAATATTTGAACTGCTTTTATTTGTTTATTTCCTTAGAAATTACGCAGCCATCACATTTATCCTCTTTTTTATAAAAACGTTTATAAAAACTTCGACATAAAAAAATCAAAGCTATTAGAATTGTGATAATAGTTAGTAAAACTTGCATATTAACTAAAAATAGTAAATGCAATAAATGCTCCCAGGTATGCTAAAACACCCATGAAAGCAATTTGAATTAATGGCCATTTCCAGCTTTTTGTTTCTCTTTTTACTACGGCTAGAGTTGCCATGCATTGCATTGCATAAACGTAAAAAACCATTAGCGAAACGCCAGCACCTAATGTATATACTTTCGAACCATCATTTCTTTTTTCGTTTCTTAGTCGATTTAGTAAGGTGAAATTCTCACCTTCATCATCTTGAACAGCATAAATAGTTGCTAAAGATCCTACGAATACTTCACGAGCAGCAAAAGAAGTAATAAGTGATATTCCAATTTTCCAATCATAACCCAAAGGACGAATAATTGGCTCAATAGTTTTGCCAATTATACCTATATATGAATTAGCTAATTTTTCGGAAGCAATTTTATGAAGTTGTTCTTGTTTTGAAAGTTGTTGAAAAGAGATTTCTTTTTTTAAGTTAGATTCTACTTCATTCATTTTATTAGGTGGACCAAAAGTTGCTAATGCCCATAAAAGTATTGAGATTGCAACTATTACTTTACCTGCTTGAAGAATGAAAACTTTTACTTTTTCAAGAACATTTAGACTAATATTTCCCCATCTTGGCATCTTATAAGATGGCATTTCTAAGAGTAAGAAACTTTTTTCAGTTGTTTTGATAAATAATTTCATTACAACAGCCATAATTAAAGCCGAAACCAAACCTAATGTATATAGAGCAAACAAAACTAAACCTTGAAGATTGACGAATCCAAAAATCAGTTTTGAAGGGATTACCAATGCTATTAATAATGTGTAAACAGGAATTCTTGCACTGCAACTCATTAAAGGCGAGACTAAAATAGTTATCAATCGTTCTTTCCAATTCCCAATTGTTCTAGACGCCATAATTCCAGGAATTGCACACGCTACACTTGATAGAAGTGGAACGACACTTTTCCCATTTAATCCTAATGGTCGCATGAGTCGATCCATTATAAAAACTACTCGAGCTAAATAACCACTTTCTT
>CALPSU020000169.1 GCA_943326315.2 Chryseobacterium gleum | reverse complement strand
TATTTACTTTATAAGTAAATTTTTCTATTTTTAAAGGATGAAGTATAAGCATTTTTTTTATTTGATATTTTTTATTGTTGGTTGTTCTGATCAGGATAAAATGAATAATCAATTATTTTATCCAAAAGTAATTTATACGAAGGGTTATATTTTACCTAAAGAAAAATGCCCTAATCCGAAATCATTTTTGGTTAATGAGCCTAAGCCAATTGTAGCAGGGAAACCGTTGATAAGAAAAACAAATCAGAATATTAAATTAGCCGGAATACCTATAAAAGTTAAAGTAGGTGAACCAATTGTAAATATAGTTGGTAAGGGGAGTATATTGAAACCGATAATTTCTAAAGTAGTCGGAACCATTAAAAAAGCCGGTCTACCTGAAGTTGTTATAGCTAAAGATCCGGATGCAAAAGATGTAAATCCATCTAATTTTTCTTTTTATAAGACTTTACACGGTCTAAAGCATAATAATATTTTTTGCGCTAAACAAGATCGAAATGGTAATATGTGGTTTGGGTCAAATGGTGGGGGTATTACCCGATTTGACGGGAAATCATTTACAAACTTCACTGAAAAAGAGGGGCTAAGTAATAATGTCGTTTGGTCAATTATAGAAGATAAAAAAGGTAATTTGTGGTTTGGTACTTCGGGTGGGTATGCTTGTAAATATGATGGAAAAACTTTTACTTCTTATCTTATCAATAAAAATATTGAAAATAATATTGTTCAATCAATTAAAGAAGACAAAAAGGGAAATCTTTGGTTTGGAACTTTGTTTGGTGGGGTGACTTGTTTTGATGGGAAAATAATGAAAAATTACTCAGTAAAACAAGGTTTATGTAATAATACTGTTTGGTGTATTTCAGAAGATAAAAAAGGTAGTTTATGGTTTGGTACTTCAGGTGGTGGTTTTTCTAAATTTGATGGAAAAAAATTCACGAACTATTCAGAAAAGCAAGGGTTGACTAATAACAATGTAAACTCAATTTTAGAAGATGAAAAAGGAAATCTTTGGTTAGCTACTTTTGGGGGTGGGGTTTGTTGTTTTGATGGAAATTACTTTACTAATTACACTGAAAATGAAGGGCTTATAAGTAATTTTGTAAACACTCTTATCCAGGATAAAGAGGGTGGAATTTGGTTTGGAACTTATGGTGGAGGTGGATGTCGTTTTGATGGTAAAAATTTCACTTATTTTACAGAAAATGAAGGACTTAATGAAAATATTGTTAATTCTATTTTAGAAGATAAATCTGGTAGTATTTGGTTCGGAACCCATGGTGGAGGTATTTGTAGATATGATGGTAAAAAGTTTTTAAATTACTCTGAAAAAGAGGGGATTAGTAACGGAGTTATTTGGTCTATTCTTGAAGATAAATCGAATAAAATTTGGTTTGGAACAAATGGAAACGGTGTTTCGGTTTATGACGGATACTCGTTTACTAATTATTCCAAAAATGAAGGTTTATGTAATGATTTTATCAATTCAATAATTCAAGATAAGAAGGGGAATCTTTGGTTTGGTTCATATGGAGATGGGGTTTCGAAATTTAATGGAAAAACATTTACGAATTATTCTATTAATGCTGGTATAGGGAGTGATGTTATTAATTCCATTCTAGAAGATAAAAAAGGAAATATTTGGTTTGCAACTAATGGAAGTGGTGTTACAAAATTCGACGGTAAATATTTTACAATATTTACCGAAAAAGAAGGGTTGAGTAATAATATTGTTACAACAATTATTGAAGATAAAAAAGGCAATCTTTGGTTTGGGACAAGTGGTGGCGGTGTGAGTAAATACGATGGTGAAATATTTACACATTTCACAGATAATCAGGGGTTAAGTAATAATTTCATCTTATCAATTTTAGAAGATAAAAAAGGCAATCTTTGGTTTGGAACAAATGGTGATGGAGTTTTTATTTATGATGGAAAAAAAATGATCAATTTGACTGAAAAGGAAGGTTTGATAAATAATGCCGTTTTAAATTTACTTCAAGATAATAATGGTAATATATGGTGCGGTACAAGAAAAGGGGTGAGTAAAATCGGAGCATATAACTTAGTTAAGTTAGAAATCAATAAAAAGAACTTTAATTTCATCAAAGAAGTGTTTTTTTATAATTATGGATATAATGATGGTTTCTTAGGTTTAAATTGTAGAAGAAACTCAGTTTTACAAGATCGTAAAGGTAAAATTTGGTGGGGAACGGATGTTTTGACTTGTTACAATCCAAAAGGAGATTTTGAAGATAAATCAGCCCCTAATATAAATCTTACAAATATTAAATTGTTTGGAGAAGATATTGTTTGGGCGAATTTAAAAGCTGTTGATAGGGATGAATTTGGAAAGGAAATTGTAAACGGAGAAGCAATAGATACATTACTTTCTAATGGGATATTACTCAAGAATATTAAATTCAATGGACTTTCAAAATGGTATGATTTTCCTGAAAATCTAATTTTACCCTATAATATAAATAATCTTACTTTCAATTTTATTGGTGTTCATATGCAAAGTAGAAACCATGTAAAATATAAGTATAAAATGGAAGGTCTTGATTCTGACTGGAGCTCCATAAACGACAGAACGGAAGCAAATTATGGTAATCTTCCCAGTGGTGTTTATACATTCAAAGTGAAAGCAATGAATCAAAGTGGTATTTGGAGTAAGACTTTACAGTATAAATTTATCATTAACCCTCCTTGGTGGCAAACTTGGTGGTTTAGAATTATTGTACTATTTATTTCTATCTCTTTAGTATTATTTTATATTAAAGCAAGGGAGAAAAAATTAATAAAAGAAAAAGAAATTTTAGAGCAAACAGTTGAAAAAAGAACTGCTGAGGTAATTGAAGAGAAGAAAATAGTTGAAGATCAAAAACATTTAATAGAAGAAAAGCATAAGGAAATTAAGGATAGTATTAATTACGCGGAAAGAATTCAACGTGCCTTACTAGCTAATAAGAAAATATTAGATGAAAATTTACAAAATTATTTTATTTTATATACCCCAAAAGATACTGTAAGTGGAGATTTTTACTGGGCTACTAAATTGAATAATAATCACTTCGGTCTTGTAATAGCTGACAGTACCGGTCATGGTGTGCCTGGAGCAATTATGAGTATATTAAATATTGCATGTCTAGATAAAGCTGTAACCAAAGGAATAAATAGACCTGATCTTATTTTAAATGAAACAAGAAATTTAATTAAAGAATACTTGAAAGACGATGATTCTTCAGAAGGTACAAAAGATGGTATGGATGGTAATTTGTTAAGTTTTGATTTTGAAAATAATAAATTGTATTCAGCATCTGCAATTAATCCTATTTGGATAATTAGAAACGGGGAAATTAATGTTATCAAAGCAGATAGATTTCCTATTGGAAGTCATATAAAAGATTCAACTCCTTTCACGCTAAATACATTGGACATCGAAAAAGGGGATGTTATTTATACTTTTACAGATGGTTTTCCAGATCAATTTGGAGGTCCGAATGGTAAAAAGTTCAAATATAAACAGTTACAAGAATTGTTACTTTCTATAAGTAATGATTCTATGGAGGATCAAAAACTCAAACTAAATGATGTTTTCACTTCATGGAAGGGTGATTTTGAACAAATTGATGACGTGTGTTTAATTGGAATTAGGATATAAAAGAGGATTTTAACTTATTTTATTTTTCAAACTTATTTTCTATCTTAATTAGGAATTTTTTTTTAGGACTTAAAATGGAGTTTTGTTTTCGTAATCTTTTAAGTTTTAATTTTATTCAAAATTGAAAAATTTAAATCTGAAATTTTCAACTAAGAGAAGTAATAATTTTAATGAGAACAACTAAAATATTTGAGAGTGTACACCTAAAAAATAAGTTAATTATTTTGGGTATTATTTTGTATCCATTCTTATTTATTTGGCAAGGTGGAGACTTAACAGATTCAGGTTATTTTGCTTATAATTATTCGGTTTTTTTTAAGAATTTACACAAGTTTAATTTTTCAAGTCTAATGATTTTTTTGGATTTTTGTGGAGCTTGGTGTTTAAAAATATTTCCATTTATTATAGGTCTAAATATTTTGTTTATTCTTTTTCTCTTAGCTACTTGTTTCGTCGTATTTCTTATATTAAAGGATTATTATCAAAATAAAACAGTCTTGTTATTTGGTATTTTAGCTGGTGAATTATTTGCAATTCGATATAATTCGTTGATGTTTAATTATGATATTTCATCCATTCTTTTTTTATTGCTATCCATGCTTTTTATAATTAAAGGATTATCAAAGGGAAAATACGGCTATTTATTTTTAGGAGGATGTTTTTCAATGATTGCTATTTTATTTAGGATTTCAGATGTTTTGATTGTGGTTTGTGTACCATTGTTTTTTATTTTCGAGCACTATAAATTTAATACTGAAAAACTTGAAAAGAATAGATTAAAATTAGTTCAAAAAGTTTTTATTTATTGGGCAGGATCAGTTGCTGTTATTTTAGTTTTCCTAATCTTTCTATACTTATATGGATTGTTAGATGTATATTTTAAATCTATATTTTTGGATTCAAAAGCATTGATTCAGAATAAGTACATCAAGTTCTCTTTTGATGAATTGATTACGTTTGTTTATTATTTTTTTGGTTTAGGTTTTTTGATTTTTATTTATTCAAAATTTGCAATTAACCGTTTAAAAGAAGTGATCTTCGTTTTGTTTATTTTATTTATTTCATACTTTTTATTTCGAAATTTTTCCTATACAAATCCAATAAAATATGTTGTTCCTGCTTTTTTTATTTGGGCTATATTGTTTGTTTTTTTAGACTCATCGTTAATTGAAATACGAAATAAATATCAACATTTATTATTGATTGGATCGTTGATTACTCTTATACAAGTCGCAGGGACGAACACGGGTATTTTTCAAAAAATGTGTTTTGGGTTTATGTTTTTAATTCCGTTAATGGTCTTATTAATGAATGAAATTAACGATTATACTCTTTTCAAACTAACTATTGATTGGAAAAAAGTAGTAAGATTTTTTCTTTCCTTCATACTTTTTATTTGTTTGATTCTTAGATTTGGATGGATTTTTCATGTTGGCGCAGGCATAGGTATCCGGATGAAATCCACTTATCCCATTGAACACTCTTTTATGAAAGGAATATATACTACTAAAGAAAATTCTTTTTATATCAATTCGCTTACAACAAGTATTAAAAGAAATTCAAATGAAACTCAACCGATACTTATTTATGGGCATCAACCACTATTTTATTATCTAAGTGAAAGAAAGCCTTGTGTTAAATATATTTGGTTAAAAGGGATCGATTTAAATCCAGATGTTTTTTTGAATGAATTATCTAATTCAATTAACAACAACAAACAATATCCTTTAATTATCAATACAAAAGAATTCGTTTTAGGAAATAATTTTGAAACAAAAATGATCTCTTTTTTGAAAAAAAACAAATATGAAATAATAGAGGAAACTGCTAGATATTCTATTTGGAAGCATTCATCATCTAAATAATTTTTTTTATTTTTTCACAAGAAGCCGGGATCATGACTAAATGTTGGGGACGAATTTAAAAATTTATGGTGAATTTTACTAAAATAGATATTTTGACATTCGATTTATTAAAACTATTTCTACCAGAAGTTTTGGTAGATCATTTTGAGTTATTAAGTTCAAATCAAGAAAATGAAACACTACATCTTTGTTGGACTCAGAAATACTTAAAACTATGACTTTAGTGCATTTTACTTCTAAAAAATAATACATTTACTTTATGGATTCTATAAGAGTAAATGGACATACAATTTCAAGGCTAAGTGCTCATCTTGTTTGGACTACCAATTATCGATATTCAGTTTTGGAAGGTGATATA
>CALPSU020000168.1 GCA_943326315.2 Chryseobacterium gleum | reverse complement strand
TTTTACCTGAAATATTATCGTGTAAAGAATTTGTAAATGCAGATGAGATTGCTAAAGGATTGTCTCCATTTCAACCAGAAAAAGAAGCTTTTGAAGCTGGGAGAATAATGCTTAAACGTTTAGATGAATTGTTAAATAGCGGTGAAAATTTTGCTTTTGAAACCACATTGGCGACTAAAAGTTATAAGAACAAAGTAAAAACCGCACAAGAGAATGGTTATAAAGTAGTACTGTTGTTTTTTTGGTTGCGTAAAGTAGAATTAGCAATTGAACGAGTGAAGATTAGAGTTGCAGAAGGGGGACATAATATTCCATCAGATGTAATCCGAAGAAGATATGTAAACGGTATTAAAAATTTATTTGACATTTACATACCTATTGTTGATGAAGCTATGATTTTTGATAATTCGGTAGGAGCTTATAAGTTAATTGCAAGAAAATTTCCGAATAGTGAAATTGTTATACAAAATAATCTTAAATTTACAGCACTAAAAAACGTAATTTATGAAGGCTGATAATAGAAGCGTTGAGCAAAATAAAATATTAGAAGGAATGGACAAAGTCTATGAAAAACTAATAGAATTTAAGAAACGAATGAATAGTGAATTAGTGATTTTGAAAAATGGTAAAATAGTAAAGATTAAACCTTGATATAATTATTATTGTAAATTATAAACCGTTCCTTTGTGCAAGGGAACGGTTTTTTTATTTAAAAAATTGAAAATTGCTAAAATGAAATCTGAAAATAATAATCTTCGAGAAAGAATAAAAACTCAAATAGTAATAAATAACTCTGGAATAGTGTTATTAGGTCCATTTTTAGAAGTGCTATTTTCAAAACTGAATCTTTTAGAGGGAAGAATATTTAAAGATATTTCAGCTCAAAAAAAAGCAATTCTTAGTCTTCATTTTGCAGTTACAGGTCAATCAAAAATGCCAGAAAATGAAGATTTTTCACTATTAAAAATTCTTTGCGGTCTATATCCCGATGAAATAATTGAAATCGATATTGAATTAACAATTGAAGATGAAAAATTAATTGAAAGCTTATTAGAAAATGTGATAAAACGTTGGGGTACAATAAAAACAACCTCAATTTCTGGATTTAGAGAAACTTTTCTTCAAAGAAGTGGGGATCTTACCGAAGACAAAGAAGCATATGTGTTGTTAATAGATAAAAAACCTTTCGATGTATTATTAGAATCAGTACCTTGGAGTTATAAATCTTTGAAAATAGCAAGAATGCTTAAATTAGTTCTTATTTCTTGGTGAATTGAAACTGAGTTTTTAATCTTAAAATAGAATAGTGGAAAAATCAATAAATTCAAAATTTACTGCGTATCAAAAAATGGTTATTACTGTTTTAGCTTTAACACAATTTACTGTAGTGTTAGATTTTATGGTAATGTCTCCTTTGGGCGATCAATTAATGAAATCTATGTCGTTGACAACGGTACAATTTGGTGTAGCTGTTTTTTCGTATGCGTTTAGCGCAGGTATTTCGGGATTTTTAACAGCTGGATTTGCGGATAGCTTTGACAGAAAAAAATTACTCTTGTTTTTTTATATAGGATTTATAATTGGAACACTTTTTTGTGGGTTAGTTACTTCTTATCCAATGTTAATTGCGGCAAGAATCGTGACGGGATTATTTGGAGGAGTAATTGGTTCAATATCAATGGCTATTGTGTCAGATATTTTTACGTTGGAACAAAGGGGGAGAGTAATGGGGTTTATGCAAATGGGCTTTGGAACTAGCCAGGTATTAGGTATCCCGATCAGTTTATTTATTGCAAATAGTTATGGATGGCAATCGCCATTTTTTATGATAGTAGGTTTAGCAACAATTATCTGGTTAGTAATACTTGTGAAACTTAAACCAATTACGCAGCATTTAGAAATTGAAAATAAGGAAAATGCGCTTTTGCATTTATGGCATACAATTTCCCAAAGAAATTATAGAATTGGATTTATGGCAACAGCATTGATGTCTTTGGGAGGATTTATGATTATGCCTTGGGGTAGTGTTTATGCCATTAATAATTTACATGTTACAAAAGAGCAATTGCCCATATTATTTATGATTGCTGGAATAGCTACTTTATTAATGATGCCTATAATAGGGAAGTTAAGCGATAAAATTGATAAGTTTAAATTATTTACAATTGCTTCTATTTGGATGATAGTTATGGTTTTAATTTATTCAAATTTAACTCCGGTTCCTTTTTGGGTAGTTATAATTTGTAATGTTGGAATGATGGCAGGAGTAATGGCTCGAATGGTTCCTTCTATTGCTTTAGTGTCTGCACTACCAAAATTACACGACAGAGGAGCTTTTATGAGTATTAATTCTTCACTTCAACAGTTAGCAGGAGGAATTGCCGCAGCAATAGGAGGGATGATTGTGGTTCAAAAAAATAATTTTAGTCCGATTGAAAACTACGATATATTGAGTTATGTAGTAGCTTTTTTTGTGATATTTTGTATTTTCATGTTATGGAGAGTAAGTAAGATTGTAAGTAAACAATAAGTTAAAACATATTGTTTGTTATAATATTATAGAATAGCTTGTTTCGAAAGATCAAGCTATTTTTTTATTTAAAATAAATTAACACTAATAATATTTTGTATATATTTGCCGCACTATACATAATATAAACTATTAATTACAATTTTATGAAAAAACAATTACTATCGATTGGGATGGTATGTTCTGCATTTTTTGCAACATCTCAAGCATTTATTAGCTCTACAGGAGATTTCGAAACACCAGTTGTTATTGGAGATTTAGGAACTCAAGATGGTTGGGCTGTATTCAAATCTACAAATATGCCTACTTCTTCTTGTTCAGTTATCAGTGCAGGTTCTCCCGCTTCTCAGGTATTGCAAATAACAGGCCCAGCTAATGCTACAGATTATGCGTTAGCTTATAAGTCATTGGCTTGGACTTCTAGAACAACAGGGAATGATGTATTATATGTTAGTTTTAAATTTAATACAGGCGCAGCATCTGCAAGTAAAAATGTGTTCACATTTGATATTGAAGATGCAACTAGTAAAGCTCTTATAGGGTTTTCTTACACAAAAAACACACACATAGCAGAAGGTTTCATTTTTGATAGTACGCTTGTTAATCCAGCTGGTGTTTATGGTATTCCATTAGGTGCGTCTAATGCAGACTTAACTTTGCTAGATAATTCATTGTACTATGTTATTATGACATACGATACAAAAAGTGGTATAGCTGAATTTATCGGTTTTGATTCAGCTTTTGGGACAGCTTTTTATGTAGGAGATGTTACTTTTAATACGACAAGACTACCAAAATGGGCTGATGCAATCGTTGATGGAGGTACAGCAAATACAATTGGAAGTTCAGCATGGTTTGATAATATTGTTGTGAAAGCTCGTCCATGTACTTTATATGACACTAAAGTTGATGCTACATATAGTTACCCTTCTGGTTCTCATTGTAAAGGAACGGCAAATTTAATTCCCGTATTGGTTTCTTCAACTTCAACTGGAGTATATTCATCAGCAGGTGGTTTAGTTGTTGATCCAATTACTGGAGTAATCAACATGGCTACTTCTACACCAGGAACATATTCTGTTCAATTTACTACTGCAGATCCTTACTCTGCTTCACCAGCTGTACCAGGTTCTTGTGCTGATTCTACGGTTCAAACAATTATTGTTTTAAATTGTGCAGGAATCGAAGATGTTGTTGCAAACAAATTCTCTATTTACCCTAATCCAGCTAATGATATTGTAACTGTAAATTTATCTGATTTAGTTATATACGAAGGAACAATTCGCTTATTAACAGCAGAAGGAAAAGTTGTTGAATCAAGAGAATTCACTAACTCAACAGTTGAAAATTTTGATGTTAAATCATTGAAATCAGGTATTTATTTCTTCCAAATAGGAAATACTACAGAAAAAGTGGTTATTAAGTAATTATTAAAAAGTTAATCACTTACTTTTTAAGTGTCTTTGAAAAGGTCGCCTACTGGCGACCTTTTTTTTGTAATCAGAATTACTAATTTTCAAAAAAAAATCAGACTCCATTTACCTCAAAAAAATAACCAATCACCACCTATAGTATTCGTTTATTTCATTTTTAACCCATTTACATTGTTGTTTTTTTAGTTTATTTAATAGTTTATAATTTTACTAAACAAGATTTTTTTAACTAAACAAATAAAATTTATGAAAAAAACATTACTAACAATTGCTTTAATTGGCGGAGCTTTGAGTGCTTCTTCTCAAGAGATTGAAGTTAACACACTTAAGAAAGGTTTAAAAGTACAAACATTAAAGGGGATTCAAAAGTTAAATAAGGAAAAAGCAGGTGTTGTAGGTAATTGCGAAAATGATACCGTTAGATATGTTGATAATAAGGCTGCATATTTAGATCCAAGTTATTGGAACAACATTGCCAGAGTATCTCAGCAATACAGGGTTTTCACTACTGCATACAATGTGCCAGCAGGATCAAGTGTGAAAATATTAGGCGCTGAAGTAACTGCGCAGGTAAGAAGATATAATTCAGGTACTCAGACTTCGACAGCTTTATTAAGCGATACAGTAGTAAATGCAAAAGTTTATATTTTTAATGTAGATGCTGATAATAAACCAGTTTTCGAGGCGAATGGTAAGGCTTTAGATTCTGCTTCAATTCAAATTCATGCTGCTGTAAAAAAATATTATGCAACTTTTACAATACCTGTAACTGTAACATCTAATTATGCAATAGGTTTTAGAGCTTTTTCTACTGCTCCAAATGACTTTGTTTATATTACTCAAAATTTTATGGATGTAAGTACTGCAACTGGAAATAGCCCTATAACTAACGATCCTGTTGTTCCTTATGGAGAAAAACTTTCTTATTCGTATACTAAAGTTGGAACAGATTTTGTGTTCTTAAATATGGAGGAATTTTATGGTCCAGGATTCGATTTTGAGTATTATTTAGTTCCAATTGTATCTCATGAATTTACTGCTGATTTTAATAATTTCACACCATGTTCAGTGAACACCAACAGATTAACAAATACATCTGTTAATACAGGGGCATTTGAATCAGCTACTTATAATTTAATGCAATTTGCTAAGAAATATGATATTAGTGAAGATCCAACATCAAATTACTACATACCAAGAGATTCAGTTTATTTTTGGTCTAACAAGTCTGGTGATGAAATGCAAACAAATTCTAAAGCAGTTCCATTTACTTACACTGTACCTAGTTCTTTAACAACTCATTCTGATACATTAGGAGTTTTTTATGTGTCTCATGGTTTTTACGGATGTTTTACTGAAAAAATTAACACTTACCAAATCTTGAATTGTGCAGGTTTAGATGAAGTTAAAGAAAATTCTTTTTCTATTTTTCCTAATCCAACAAGTGATTTAGTTACTATTTCATTAGGTGATAACAATCAAAATGGTACAATCGTATTAACTTCAGCAGATGGTAAAGTAATTGAAACAAGAAATTTTTCTAACGCTTCAGTTCAATCATTTGATGTGAAAGGTTTAACTTCAGGTGTTTATTTCTTCCAAGTAGGAAATGAAACTCAAAAAGTTATGATCAAATAATTTCAAATAGTTAACTATTTGAAAGGGCTATCAGTAACGATAGCCCTTTTTTTATATTAAAAAAACTAACCAAACATTCAATCTTGTTTTAACCAATCACCACAAAATATAGATTTTTCAGAAGTAATTTAACCATTCGCAAATTTGATTTTTTTAATACAGAAGTCTTTTATAAATTTGCTTTGAACTATTTTAAATTTAAACAAAATATATAAACATGAAAAAACGATTATTATTCATTGCTTTGATAACTTCCACTTTTTCGGTATTTTCTCAAAAAATGATATTTAGCGATGACTTTAATAGT
>CALPSU020000167.1 GCA_943326315.2 Chryseobacterium gleum | reverse complement strand
GTTTAACTGTCCGTTGTTTGTTACTGAACACGCTTCCTATTACCGAAAAGAAATAAGAGAAAAACGTTCATTTTTAGATAAAATCCTTCTAAAAAAAGTAAACAAACACATCGACAAATTGTTTGCAGTTTCTGAATTTTTAAAGAATGATTTACAATTGGATTTTACATCTAAAAAGATAGAAATCCTTCCAAATCATATAGATACAAAAGTGTTCATTCCTCATCAATTTACAAGAGAAACTAAAACACAATTTTTACATATCTCTACTTTAGATGAACAAGTAAAAAATCCGAAAGGAATTTTAGATGCTTGTCTTTTATTGATAAAAGGTGGTCAGTCCAATTTTCATTTAACGATTATATGTGATGAGCCAACAGAGAAATGGGAAAAATATGCTTCAACTAATAATCTATCAGAATACATCTCCTTTTTAGGTCCTTTAGATTGGTTTGAATTGGCTCCGTTTTATCAAAAATCGGATGCTTTTATTTTGTTTTCAAGCTATGAAACGTTTTCAATCGTTCTTGCCGAAGCCAGGGCATGTGGAATTCCAACCATCACAACATCTGTAGGAATAGGAAATCAGCTTTCTGAAAAGTTAGGGATTCAAGTTGAAATAAATTCCCCTGAAAGTTTGGCAAATGGTATGTTGGAGATTATGGAAAATAAAAGAACATTTAATTCCACTTTCATATCAAATTACGCTCAACAGTTTTCAGCTGAAAATGTACTTTCAATTTTCAAAAGTTCATTCATTAAACTTGATTAATATCTACTATGAATAAAGAAAAAATACATAGCGCAATTTTAGAAAATTTAAACGAACGGATTCAAAGTTTAAGTTCAATTTTAAAAGATACATTTCAAGCAACTGCTGAAGATTCTAAAAGTTCAGCTGGAGACAAACACGAAACGGGAGTTGCAATGGCTCAATTGGAACAAGAGAAATTGACAAAGCAAATCAATGAATTCTTACTATTGAAAGAAGCAGTTTTAAAAATTAATCCTTCTAAAGTTCATTCTAAAATTGAAATTGGAAGTTTAGTAGAGACAAATAATGGTTGGTATTATTTTTCAATTGGATTGGGTGCTGTTAAGATTGATGAAACGATTGTTTTTGCGATGAATCCTCTAGCTCCAATCGGAGTGTTATTAAATGGTAAATCAAAGGGTGAAAGTATTATTTTTAATGGTGTTGCAACAGTTATAAAATCTGTTTATTAAAAATAAAAACAGCTAAATAGAAAATCTATTCAGCTGTTTTAAACGTAAAAAACTATACTTCTCAAAAACTAAATATTTAATAAACACAATTATTTATAGCGTTTTATAAATGAAATTGTATAGGTAAACTATTAAATATTCGGTTGTGGTGTTGTTCTTAAATATGATTTAATTTCTGTAAATCCTTTTGGAAATTTAGCTGCAATATCCTCCGTTTTAATTGCTGGAATAACAACCACATCTTCCCCTTGTTTCCAATTTGCAGGAGTTGCAACTTGATAATTCGCAGTTAACTGTAAAGAATCAATTACACGTAAAATCTCATCAAAATTTCTACCAGTAGATGCCGGATAAGTAATAATCAACTTCACTTTTTTCTCAGGATCTAAAACTACAACTGAACGAACAGTGAATTTATCTGAGGCATTTGGATGAACAAAATCATATAATTTTGAAACTTCAAAAATTGGATCAGCAATAATTGGAAAATTAACTACTGTATTTTGTGTTTCATTAATATCTTTTATCCAATCGTAATGTGTTTCAACAGGATCTACACTCAATGCAATCACTTTCACATTTCGTTTTTCGAACTCATTTTTCAATTTCGCTACCGTACCTAATTCTGTAGTACATACCGGTGTAAAATCTGCAGGATGAGAGAATAATACTCCCCAACTATTCCCTAACCATTCGTGAAATTTAATATTTCCTTCTGTTGAAGCTGCTATAAAATCTGGTGCTAAATCTCCTAATCTAATTGACATATTTTTTAAGTTTAAAGCGATCATTAATTATTTTAAAATCAATTAATTAATGACCACTGGGTTTATATTTATTATTTATTTATAACTGATATTCTATTAATTCAACAACAATTCTAATTCTTCATTTGTTATTGTTTCTAATTTCTTAAATCCTGTAAGTAAGTCATTTTTGATGTCCTCAATATGCTCAATTCCAACTGAAACTCTTAATAAACCTGGTTCAACACCTGCTAAAATTTGTTCTTCTTTTGATAATTGTTCATGAGTAGTAGTTGCTGGATGAATAATTAAAGTTTTCGCATCCCCTACGTTTGCTAAGTGACTAATTAAATTTAAATTATTTACTAAGTAATCAGCTGCAACTTTTCCTTCTTTCAATTTAAATGATAATACTCCTCCAAATCCTTTTTTCAAATATTTCGTTGCTAACGTATGGTATTTTGAACTTTCTAATCCTGGATAATTAACATATTCTACCTCTGGTCTAGTTTCTAACCATTTTGCTAATTCTAACGCATTTTGAACATGTCTTTCAACTCTTAAAGAAAGTGTTTCTAAACCTTGTAATAATAAAAATGAATTCAATGGTGCTATCGAAGTTCCAAAATCTCTTAAACCTTCTACTCTAGCTCTAATAATGAACGCAATATTTGGTAATCCAAGTGGGTTGTTGACACCAAATACTTCAGCAAATTTTAAACCATGGTATCCTTCAGAAGGTTCAGTGAATTGAGGGAATTTACCAGTTGACCAATCGTAAGTTCCTCCGTCTACAATTACACCACCAACACTTGTTCCATGACCTCCTATCCATTTCGTAGCAGAGGCAACCACAATATCAGCACCATGTTTAAGAGGCTGAAATAAATACCCTCCAGCACCAAAAGTATTATCTACAATAAGTGGTAAATTATGTTTTTTAGCTAATGTTGAAATTTTTTCAAAATCAGGAATATTAAATTGTGGATTTCCGATAGTTTCTAGATAGAAAGCTTTGGTATTTTCGTCAATTAATTTTTCAAATTCTTCAGCTGTATCTCCTTTTGCAAACCTTGCTTCAATCCCTAACCTTTTAAATGCTACTTTGAATTGATTATATGTTCCGCCATATAAAAAAGAAGTACTTACAAAATTCTCTCCTGCTTGAAGAATGTTGTTTAATGCTATAAATTGCGCTGCTTGACCTGACGAAACTGCAAGAGCTGCCACTCCACCTTCAAGAGCTGCAATTCGTTTCTCAAAAACATCTGTAGTTGGATTATTAATTCGTGTGTAAATATTCCCAAACTCTTTTAAGCCAAACAAATTAGCAGCATGTTTACTGTTTTTAAAAACGTATGATGTTGTTTGATGAATTGGAACTGCTCGAGATCCTTGTTCATCTATTTCTTGTCCTGCATGTAACTGTAAAGTTTCAAATCTTAATTCTTGTTCGTTATTAGTTTTACTCATTTTAATTTACTTTTTAAATATTAATAATTAGTTAATTGTGGTTAAAAGGGATTTTTTCCGAAGTGTTTTAAGTACTGTTTGCGTCCGTAAAATTTAAGTTAAAATTCAAATTGCGATGCAAATATATATAAATTCTATAGAATTAATAGATTAAAATAAAAATATTTTAAAAATATAAAAATTTAACGACATAAGTAAATATAAAACAATGACTTAAAAATATATTTATTTTACATTTAAGTCCTATACTTTTAAAAAAACTGAATCAATATGAGCTAAATCAATAAATTTTACCAAAATTAAATTCATAAAACACTTCTATAAATTCGGTAATATCATTTTTATTTTTTAGACGATTAAGTTCAGAAACATCCGCATCTAAATCTTCAATTTCATTTATTATAATAAATTCTTCTTCTTTAATTAACTCAATTGCTCTGTTTTCATCGTAAATAAGATAAGGTAAAATTTCCAAAAAACGAGGTTCTTTCTTAAGCATATACTTTTTTTGCTCTAATTCTGAAACACGTTCTTTAAGAACCGAAATGTATATCTTTAATTTATTTTCCGCTAAAGTATCAATTAGCAAATTTGTTTTAAAAACCCATTCCATTTCTAAACGAAGCAAAGTTGCTAAATCCTTTTGATTATAGGCTTGTGTGACTAGTTTCATTAACTCTTCCTTCTCTTTTTTCAGCTGTTCATCCAACTCCGTATCGGGATGTAATACTTTTGTTAAAGATATATAGACACTTCGAATACTTTTATTTTGAACAATTTCTTCTATTTTCTGAAGTTCATCTGTCTTTAATTGACGTATTGATTTTTTTTGAGATTTTGAATTGTTTTTTTCATCCATTATCTCTTTCATTCTTTGTTGAAATCGAGAAACACTTTCAGGATCATCTAAATCAACATCATCCAAATTAAAACTCTTATTGAAAACATTTTCCATATATTCAGATAGCGTATGTTTATCTAAATTTTTCTTAAAAAGTAATTCATCTTGGTAAGAAATATCAGACCAAGTATCAAATAACTTTTCTATTTCTGGAGTTACTTCAATAAATTCAAACGCTTCTTCACATAATTGAAGAATACTAATCTTTAATTTATTTGTAATTTTTGGAGATAAATTAGTTTTGTTTGAAGACTCATCAAAATTTAAGGCTAATTGTATTTTTATTTCAGCCAATTTTAATTTTTGAGGCAATATTAATTCAATGTAAAATTTAACTAATTTCTCATTTTTAGCTATTTCAGATTGAATTGCATTTTCAAGTTTATAAATTCTCTCTGTTAATCGTTTAAAAGCAATTTGATTTTTTGAAAGTTTCGAGTTATTTTTTGAAATTAATTCTATTTCTTCCATATTTAAATCTATACTAAATCAAAAAAACTAGCTACACCAGGTATTCTTTCAACTGTGAATCCCTCTGCATATCTAACTCCGATTGATCTTCCAAATTCACTCATTCTTCCTTTCAAAAATTCAATAAAATCTTCTCCTGAAATTGGAGTTGGTGGTTCTAGTGAATTAGGATCATAAAATTGAGATTTAAAAGCTTTAATTGACTCCATTTTTCGATCGTAAAATTCTGTCATATCGACAACAAAATCAGGTTTAATGTATCTGTCTTGAATATATTGATATATCACTTTTGGTCGGTATGCTTCTTGAATTACTCCTTCAAATGAAGTTTCTACCTTTCTTAATCCTGCTAAAAAACATGCTTCTGAGACTAATTTTGATGCTCTGCCATGATCTGGGTGACGATCTTCGATTGCATTTGCTAAAACAATTTCTGGTCGAAAACGACGAATTTGTTCTATAATTTTCAATTTATTAGGTTCTGAAATTTCAAAATATCCATCTGCCATTTGAAGATTATGTCGTGCGCTCAATCCCATTATTCTTGCTGAATCAGCTGCTTCTTGGTATCGTAACTCTGCTGATCCTCTTGAACCTAATTCTCCCTCGGTTAAATCAATTATACCTACCGTTTTACCTTCCTTAATATGTTTCATTAAAGTGCCCGAGCAAGATAATTCGATATCATCTGGATGTGCTGAAAAGGCTAATATGTCTAGTTTCATGGGATGAGTTTATTGTTTTTGTTTAACCACAGAGGTCGCAGAGGTCTTCGCAGAGTTTCACCGAGTTTTTTCTGTGTAACTCTGTGTGAAAAACTTTGTGTACTCTGTGGTTAAAATATTATTGTAACCTATTTGTATATGATTTATTCTTGAAATATGCCCAAAGCGTTAATAAGGCGAAAATTACTACTGTAATTACAATTCCTGATGGAACCGTTCCCAATCCATCACCTTGTGCGTATGAATGTAAACCTACCAAGTAGAAATTCACTCCGAAGAAAGTAAATAAAATTGCAGAATATCCCCAAAAACTAACTATGTTGAATGTTAATTTACCTGCAGCTCCTGGAATGTAACGAAGGTGTAAAATAACTGCATATACTAACACTGAAACCAATGCCCAAACTTCTTTTGG
>CALPSU020000166.1 GCA_943326315.2 Chryseobacterium gleum | reverse complement strand
GAGAATAGCTAATTCCTCCGTGTAAAATCTCAAAACCATTTAGCATTTCTTCTTTCACTTGACATCGTAGGACAGATGATCCCAATTCAATTTTATCAATTTTCACCCCCATCCAATGACTGAAAGCATCACTTTCCATCATTTTTTGGACGATTTGACTCGGACTTAACATACGAAATAATAATCAAATTTGTTTATGAAGAAGCACGTCCCATAAGGGTAATCATAGCAAGAGTGACAATAAATAGTTGAGTCGCTGTTTCTTCGTCTAAACTTGTTCCGTCTGTATCTTCCGTGCTGATTTCCATTAACATAAATTGAGCAAGATCTGGCTGATCGCAAAAAGATTCTAGTACTTCTTCATCATCATTTTCGAAGTATAAGTCCAACATTTGGAAGTAAGGCTCTTCAAAAGCATCAATATCATCTTCTGTTACGGTTCTTACATTATTTCCTTCTTGTGCAAATGCCTCGGAAAGTAGGCAGTAGTAATAAATTAACAAACCTTCTAATTGTTCGTTTTCATACTCAAGAGCTGCTGACATTACATATCCCAAAAGTGTTTCTTGCGCTAAAGCATATTGTTCAGACAATGTTTCTAATTGATCATCGTCTAAATTGTCTACTTTTTTGATCGCTGCTTCTATACTTTTTAATGATACGTGCTTCATAATATGATGTAATTGTTGTTTGTCGTACAAAAGTACTTATTTTATTTAAGAATAGGTTTGTGAATTCTGACTTCTTGTACAGGATATTTTTCTAATAATGATTCTGGACGTATTGGTCGTTTTTCAAATCCACCGGAACAATTTGGACAACTATTATTTAATACGGTTTCTACACACTCCTTACAAAAAGTACATTCGAACGAGCAAATCATTGCCTCAGTACTTTCATTGGGTAATGATTTTGAACAGTTTTCACAAATGGGTCTTATTTCTAGCATTTTAATAGTTTATAATTTGGGGATATTATCTTTTGTATTCTTTTCTTCAATCCCAGACTCATTTTCTTCATTTGCAAATTTACCAAACGTATAAGCAATCTTAAACCAGATGATTCGAGTGTCATTTTTGTTGTAAAAGTTTAAATTTAGATTTTCAAATGAAATGTTAGAAGTAAATTGATTTTGGTTTAAGATATCTTGAAATGAAATAGAAGTTTTTAATTTTTTCTTTAAGAAATCCCTAGAAATCACAACTTCTAAAGCAGTTTGAATTCGAGTTATGTCATAAATTTGAAATGTACCTTTTGTCCCTACCCAATAATCAACGTTCATCCTTATTTTATAGGGTAGGATAAATTGAGAGGAGATTCCATGATTCCAAACGGGTTTATTTTTACTTAAATAAGAATAATCAGAGATAGACGTTTTTGATCGTTCAGTATAGATGTACATGTAATTTATTTGCTCTATGTCTATTGAATTATTGAAATAGGCTAATCCCTCTTTAAAAACGCCGAAAGGAATTGGGATCGAGAAAAAGTAATTTAAAGAATTAACATTATGATATGTTTGATAGGTGTGAATTGATTGCAAAGAATTAGGTAGGGTTGAGTATGAATCAATGTTGTAGGTTTGCGAATGAGAATAATTAACGGATAATTGCAAATAATCGAAAACACTGAATTTCAATTCAAAGTTATCAAAGAAGTTTGGTTTTAATAATAAATTACCAGAATTTGAATTGTAATTATCATAATAACCGGAATTATTAGGGTCGAATTCCCGATAACTTGGTACTGCAATTTTTCGGGAATAACTGCCAACCAAATTCATGTCAGGATCGAATCTGTATATTGCATGAACTGAAGGAAAAATGTTTAAATAAGTATTGCTTTTTGTTTGTGAAACACTTGTTTGTCTAGCTAATGAGAAGTTTTCGACTCTAAAACCCGCATTAACTGCCAATTTTTTAATATCCTTTTTCACTTCAAAATATCCGCCTAGATTATCTTCATTGTAATTGAAATCAAGTGAATTTGTATAATTTAAATTTTGAAAAATTTCTTCAGTAGGATTTTGTAAATTATAACTTCCTAGACTATTTGCGAATAGTTTATTGTATTTTATTCCCAACTTTAACATCAACTTTTTCTTTTCAAAAGGAAGTTCTAAATCTGATTTTACGTAAAAACCTTTTATTTTATTAGAGTTGTTTAAAATGCTAAAATTTGAAATTTCGTTTTCATTTTGTGTGGATTTTGTCAATTGATTTTGTGAGTAATCAAAATAATTGGCTGTAATTTCAAATACTCTTTTTAGAGTGTCCAATGTACATCTGTATTTTAAAATGACGTTATTGTTGAGGTCGTTTCCTTTTAAAGTGTAGTTGTTGGATAAATTAATTGGAGTTGAAATCCCTTGACTTGTAGATGAATTTAAACCTGAATTGTTTCTTTGATTCGTCGTAAGGTTGTAGTTTAAAATCAGATTTGACCTTGAGGTTATTTTGTAATTAATAGAGGGTTTCACATAATAAAATTCATTCGTTGCTTGCTCTCTTAAATTCGTATTTAATTGAACTAATGGAATGAATGTAGTGAAATTTTTAGATGTTGTTTGATTGGTCGATCTTTCAAAATAGGAATATCCCGATTGAAATTGCCAACTTATTTTTTTATTCTTACCACTCATTACTAAAGAAGGTAGAATTTTATTATTTGCATTTAGACCATAATTTAGCGTTAATGTTCCTGAAATCCATTTTGTAACTCTTGAAAGACTGACGATATTAATTATTGCACCGCTTACGTTTGCATCATAAGATGCTCCTGGATTTGAAATAATTTCTATTTTTTCAATTGTAGTTGCAGGTAAACTTTTTAAAAAGTTTGTTAAATCACTGCCGTAAAGATTTCCAGGTATTCCTTCAAAATAGATTGTTGCAGGTTTTCCATACGCACTAAAGCCTCCGTCAGGATCTGAAATAATTCCAGGAATTTTAATAATAGCATCAAATAAACTACTTGTGGTTAAAATTGCATTGTCTTTAACTGTAATTGTTGTTTTGTCTGCGTCAACTTGAATAAAACTTCTTTTGATTCCTGTAATAGTTACTTCTTCTAAATTTCTTTCATTCTTTTTTAACTCAAAAACGTTTAAGTCAATTATTTCTGGACTATCATTCGTAATTTGAAATTCAGCATTAATAGTTGAGTAATCTTCAGCTTTAATTTGAAAGTGATAAATTCCATTTATTTTAGGTATTTCAAATTCATTCTTACAATCAAAGAATAAATCTTGTACGATTAAAGAATCAGCTCCGTTTATATTAATGTATAAGGCTTTTTGTTTTTGGATTAATGAACAATCCACATCATTTATCAAAATAGTGAACGTTACTTTTTGAAATTGAGAGTATGAATTAAATGAGTAAATTAATATTAAAATGGTTAGTACGATTTTTATCATAGTTGATAAGAGAAATTAATTATTTAAAACTATCTAAACGATAATTATCTTAATAGTTACAAATTTATTTATTTGTCCAGAAATAGTAGTTAAACTCTTCATCTAATTCAAATCCAGTTTTGGGATAAAGTGAATTCCCAACATCATTCGTCTTTGCTGTTTGCAGTGTTAAAGCACATGCATTTGTTTCAACAGCTAATTCCTTTGACCTCTCAATTAATATTTTTGAAATTTCTTTTCCTCTGAAATCAGGGTGAACAAATAAGTCATTCAACAACCATAATCTTTTCAATCGAGTAGACGAAAATGATGAATAAAGTTGCGCAAATCCAACCGCTTTGGAATCAATTTCTGCTATAAATATTTCAGATTCATTTTTCTCAATTCGCTCTTTCAAGAATTCTTTACCAGCTGTTAAATCAGAAGCTTTATTATAAAACATTCTATATAAGTCAAATAGTTCTGATAGTTGGTCTAAATCGGTTATATTGGCTTTTCGAATGGTTGTCATTTATTTTATGTTTTAATTATTCTTTACAAATATGGAATTCAATTCCGAAATTGTAAAGAATTTTTTTAAACTTTAAGATCTTTCCAACTTAATACAGAATATTCGGATAATGGATAACTATCATTTCCACCATAGACTAAATAAGAGGCTTTATTTTTTGAATCTGATATTTTATTGTAGTAATTCAATCCTTTAAAAAAGTCTTTTTGTATAGTTTTTGACGATTTAATTTCATAAGAATAGATGTCTTCTCCTCTTTCTTCGATACAATCAATTTCGTTTCCCGTATTGTCTCTCCAGAAGTATAGCTTTGGTTGAAGACCTTTATTTAAATTACTTTTAAGCATTTCTAAAATAATTAAATTTTCAAACAATGCTCCTTTTGCCCAATGTAAATCTATTGAGTCTTCTTCTTGTATCCCTAATAAATTGCTTGCTAATCCTGTGTCGTAAAAATATAATTTTGGTGTTTTTACAATTCTTTTATTAAAGTTTTTATGATGTGGTTGCAAGAAAAAAACTATAAAACTTGCTTCCAGTATTGAGAACCAAGATTTTACAGTTTTCTGATCAACTCCTAATTCGTTTGATATGTTGTTAAAATTAATCAATTGACCTACTCTGCCTGCGACAATTTTCATGAATTTTTGAAAAATTGAAGTGTTTGATATGTTTACTATTTGTCTAACATCTCTTTCTACATATGTCTGGATATACGAAGGAAAATAGAAAGTAGGATTTATTTCTTTTTCATAAATTCGAGGATAAAACCCATTAAATAAATAATGATTTGAATCTTCTTGCCAATAATTTGTATTTTTTAATTCTGAAATACTTAATGGCAACAGGTGAGTAATGTAAACTCTTCCAGCTAAACTTTGTGCTATTTTTTGAAGTAAAAGAAAGTTTTGAGATCCTGTTAATATGAATTCTCCATCTTTTTTATTTTCGTCACTGATTACTTGAATATATGAAAATAATTCAGGAAATAATTGAACTTCGTCTATTATGATTCCTTTCGAATGTCTTGTTAAAAATGATTGAGGATCCATTTTTGCTCTTTCTAAAATGGATGGATTTTCAAGATTGTAATAATCATAATCAGGAAAACAAACTTTTGCTAAAGTGGTTTTTCCACTTTGGCGAGGTCCAGTTATAGAAATGATTGGCATTTTTTTAGCCATATCTATGATCGTGCTTTGTAATTCTCTTTTAATCATAAATCAAATATATAACAATTTCTTTACAATTTAGGAATTTGATTCCGAAATTGTAAAGAAATTAATAAATGCTAAAATTTAAATTTATTAACTCTGTAAACTCTTGCATTAAATAAATATAATAAGTTCTCTCTTTTGAGCTTAGCTTTGCACCAATTATACTCCTTTAGGTTCTTATTCAGTTCAATATAGGAGAACCAAATTGTAAACACGTTATTTATTCTATTATTGGTTTGTGAATTTCAATAACTTTAAACCTACCTCTGGGTTAAATGGTAAATTATTGTACAAATCTGTAAATAATATACTGTTTTTTGAATAAAAGTCTGTGTTCCTCTGTGCTAAACTTCTTTTAAAACTCTGTGGTTAAACAAAATGTCGTATCTGTACTTTAACTATGCTCCTTGGTAAATTATTGTACAAATCTGTAAATAATTCACTGTTTTTTGAATAAAACTCTGTGTTCCTCTGTGCCAAACTTCTTTTAAAACTCTGTGGTTAAACAAAATGTCGTATCTTTGCACCAATTATACTCCTTTAGGTTCTTATTCAGTTCAATATAGGAGAACCAAATAGTAAACACATTATATGTCATTTGAAAAATTAGATCTTATAGAGCCGATCTTAAACGCTCTTACAACCGAAGGTTATACAACTCCAACTCCAATTCAAGCCAAAGCAATTCCGATTATCCTCAAAGGAGGTGACTTGTTGGGTTGTGCTCAGACAGGAACTGGTAAAACTGCTGCATTCGCTATCCCGATTTTACAACAATTATACAATCAAAAAGGGAATGATAGAGGACCAAGAAAAATTAAGGCCCTGATTATTACACCT
>CALPSU020000165.1 GCA_943326315.2 Chryseobacterium gleum | reverse complement strand
AGAAGCAATGCCTTCTCAAACAGGAGGTACTTATTTATGGAGTGATTCATCTACAGGATCAACACTTACTGTAACTCCACTAGTTACCACAACTTATTCGGTAGTTTATACATTAAATGGTTGTTCAAGTAGTTCTGTTTCTGGCAGCGTTACAGTAAATCCTTTACCGACAGTAACAGTAAATTCCCCTTCTATATGTAGCGGATCTAGTACAATTTTAGAAGCAATGCCTTCTCAAACAGGAGGTACATATTTATGGAGTGATTCTTCAACAGGATCAACACTTACTGTAACTCCACTAGTTACCACAACTTATTCTGTAGTGTATACATATAATGGATGTTCAAGTTTAGTAATTCCTGGAGTAGTTACAGTAAATCCAAGTCCAGTTTTAACAATCACAAATCCAATACCAGTAAATTCTCCAAATACAATTGATATTACTTCTGCTACCATCACCGCAGGAAGTTCTGGTGGAGGAATTCTAACATATTGGATTAATGCTTTAAATACTACAGCATTAGTAAATCCGACTTCTATTGCAATGTCTGGAACATATTTTATTAAGTCGACTTTAGGATCTTGTTCAGATATTCAACCTGTAACGGTAACTATTAATACAGTTGTATCTTCTCAGATTAGTTTAAATGGATATGTTATTCCTACTGGAGTTACATTAAATGGATTATGCGATGGAAGTGCAACAGTTGTTGTTACATCAGGAACGGCACCTTTTACTTACCAGTTTTCAGATAATACAACGGCATCAGCAACTACTAATTTATGTGCTGGTTTAAAATCAGTTATTATAACAGATGCAAATGCTGAAATATTAGTATTAGAATTCATTATTTCTTCACCCGATAACTTTATTTCAACAACAACGCTTCTAGATTCTACGATTATTGATAGTGTTTTTAATACTGTAATAACAAATTGTGTATTAGATTATTCAGCAATTACTTCAGCAATTATTTTGAGTTATGATTTCTTGCCAAACAACAAAATTCAATTGAATTGGAGAATTATTTCAGGAGTAGATACAACTTATACTGCTAATATTTACGACTTCATTCCAAATACTGGTGTCTATCTTTTTGCTCTTCAATTGTATTGTCCTAATAAGGCAATGGGTATGTTTTTAACTGCTTATGATCAATTGTATATAATTCAAGATGGAAGTGGAACTGTTTCTGCTAGTTTGAATGAGATAAAAATGGATAATGTAGGAATCTATCCAAACCCATTTAACGACTATTTATTTATTTCAAAAGAGAATGATCAAATTTCTGAAGTTGTAATTAGAGATGTTGTGGGAAAAACGGTAGTAAGAAAATCGTTCAACGATAAATTAATCAAAATTGATATGAACGAATTATCTGCAGGTTCTTACATTGTGACTGTTAGAAATAACAACCAAGTTACAACTAAGCAAATTGTGAAATAAAGGTAATAAAGATTATATACGGAATTAATCCGTCATTAGTAATGTCTTAAAGCTGTCCTCGAAAGAGACAGCTTTTTGCTTTAAACATAAAAAGGTTTAACTTTTTACTTTTAAATACTTTAGCTAAAAGAACAACTAAATATCTAAAGAATAATTTCACTTGTTTCGTATATTTGCACAAAATATATAAATAGATATTGATTCAGAATATAATTGAATGGATAGTAAACTTGAGGATGCTGTAATTGAAGAATTTGATGTAGTTATTATTGGAGCAGGAATTAGTGGATTAACAGCTGCTGCATTATTGTCTAAAGCAAATTTGAAAGTATGTGTGTTAGAAAGACATTATTTGATAGGAGGATATTTACAAGGTTTTGAAAGAAATGATTTTATTTTTGATACAGCAATTCACTGGCTAAATCAATGTGGTGAAAATGGAACTGTTTCAAAAGTATTCGATTATCTTGGAAAAGATTATCCAAAACCACTTGCGATGCATAAAATACACAGGCATCTTAGCGATAAAATAGATTACACACTAACAAATAATCCAGAAGATTTAAAAAAAGAGTTAATACGCGATTTTCCTAATGAAGAAAATGGAATAAATAAATTTTTTGATGCAGCGAAAAAAGTTGCTGCAATATCTCTTAAATTTCCTCAGCTGTTTCGTTCAACTGAAACAATGGAAAGAATTGAAAAAATCAAGTTTACATTTCGTAAGATTAGAATTGGTTTTCCACTTGTGAAATATGTCTTCTACAGTGGTGAAAAAGGTATGAAAAAAGGCTTAGGAAAATTCTTTACGGATGAAAAATTACTTAGTTTTTGGTGTACAGAAAAAGATTTATTGTCTTGTTTATTTCCAATAGCTTGGGCATATAATAATGACTATCAAAATCCGCCAATTGGAGGAAGTCAGGTATTTCCAAAATGGCTGAGTGAACAAATTAATTATTCAAACGGAACCGAACTCAGATTAAACGCTAAAGTTTCAGAAATTTTAGTAACGAATAATAAATTTGAAGGAGTAAAATATATTTCGAGAGCTAAAGAATATACTGTTTTTGGGAAGCATTTAATTGCCGCTTGTGATACGGATGTATTATATACTAAATTATTACCTCAAAGTAGTGTTCCGAAAGAAATTATAGAGAAATTAAATAATTCTGAATTATATAGCAGTTCTGTAACTATTTCTATTGCTTTAAACTGTCCAAGTGAGGATTTAGGATTTAAACCTGAATTAACTTTAGTTTGCAATGACTCCAATTCTAGAGAAGAGCATAGTGCTGGAGATCCATATAAAGCAGCTATAAGCGTTTTATCTCCTTCAATTAGAGATAAATCAATGTCTCCTGATAACAAAGGAATATTGACCTTGTATGTTCCAGCTTGGATGAATTATGAAAACAATTGGAGAACAGAAATTAATTCCAAAGGAGAAATGCTTAGAACGGATGCATATAAAGCATTAAAAGAACAATATGCACAAGTAATAATTGATCGAGTTTCCTCAAAATTATGTCCGACATTGAGAAATCACATCTTGTTTTATGAAGTTGCTACCCCTGTTACCTATCACCGTTATAGTCAAAATAAAAATGGAACAATGATGGGCACAAGACCTGGTAAAATTAATATGCAATCTAAAGTTGCTCATTATAAAACCCCAATAAATAATATAACAGTTGGCGGTCAATGGGCTGAGCTTGGAGGAGGAGTTCCAATAGCAGTGAAGGCGGCATACAACGCTTCTTTAATTGTATTGAAAGATTTGAATATTAGAGAATTCAATAATCTAGTTGAGGTTATGGAAAAAAACAAATCATTGTAAAATCACTTTTAATTGGGTAAATTATTTTCAAATATTGTTTCGTTTTTCATTCAAAAACCACTTGTTTTTTTAGGAGTTTTTGGACTAGTTATTTTAATATTAATAAACGGTTTTACGAAAGTTAAGTTGGATGAAGATATTTATTCAATTCTTCCAAAGAGTGAACAATTTAAAAAGTTTAACAACGTCATTAAGGAGAACAATCTTAATAAGCAAGTTGTTTTTTCAGTTAATTCCAAGAATAAAGATATTGATGAAGTAATAGAGACTATGAATGATCTGTCATCACAGTTAACTTCAAAAACAAAAGGGTTAATCAAAGGGATTACAGTAGTCCGGGAGATAGATGAAATGGATGTTTTGAATAACTTCTATGCTAATTTCCCTGGAACATTAAGCGATAAAGATTATGAATTAATAAATACTAAACTTAATCCCGATTCAATTCAGAAAAGTGTTGATTTAGTGAATAAAAAGCTTTCATCTAACTCCTTTTTTGTTGGAAATTTTCTAGCAAAAGATCCATTAGGGATTTCATGGAATAAGCTAAAATCTATGAATCCACATTCTGATTCTTCCGAAATAGAAATGGAGGATGGTGTTGTATTTTATAAAAATCAGTCAAAAGCATTGTTCTTTGGAATCTTAAATTTTGAATTGAATGACAATAAGAATAACGAAAAGTTAAATCTTTTTTTAGAAAAATTTAAGAAAGATGTAAATGCCAAAAATAAGGATTTAGGATTTGACTTTTTTGGGACTTTTCAAATATCGTATGCCAATTCAAAACAAATAAAAAAGGATACAAATTTAACAATGGTTATAAGTATATCATTGATTTTCCTTTTGTTGTTTTTGTATTACCGAAGTGTCTTCACCCCATTATATTTCATTTTACCAACTATTTTTGGAGGTTTATGCGGTATTGGCGTTATTGGATATTTTCAACCGACTATTTCCGTAATTTCAATCGCTACTTCGGCAGTTTTATTGGGAATAGTACTAGATTATTCTTTTCATTTTTTTACACATTATAAGCATTCTAAAAACTTATTCAGCACCGTAAAAGATTTAAGTTTCCCTATGTTGGTTGGAAGTTTTACTACTGTTGCAGCATTCGCTTCCCTCTTATTTACGGATTCTATTGTGTTGCAGAATTTTGGTTTAATTGCAATTAGTACATTGTTAGGAGCAGCAATTTTCTCCCTGATTTTTTTACCTGTTTTACTAACTTTTTTCAAATTTAAATTTAAGGAAGTTCCTGAAAATGTAAAAACCTATACAATGCCAAAATGGGGTTTTAAAGTTTTACTTTACGGAACCATTTTATGTACATTTTTTTTCTATTATAAATCATCCGGTTCTCAATTTGATTCGGATATAAACAATTTGAGTTTTCATACCCAAGAATTAATTGATAAAGAAGAGTTTTATACTGGAATTAATCCTAAAATGGATAAAAAAATTCATTTAATAGTTTCTTCATCTTCCTTTGATGATGCCATTTTAAAGAATTACAAGCTGTATAAAAAGATTGAAAACTATAAAGAAAATAATCATTTAAAAGAAGTGCTTTCTCTTGCTCCTTTCTATATACCAAAGTCTATTTCTGAAAATGGAAATAAAAAGTGGGAGAGGTTTTGGGCTTCTAAAAAAGCTTTAACAATTCAAAAAATAAATGTTTCAGGTAAAAAGTATGATTTTTCAAATCAAGCATTTGCACCTTTTGAAAAGTGGATTTCTCATAGTCCTTCGATTTCTGAAAAAGATAAATTAGGATTCATAAGTAAAATGGGTTTAAATAATTTGATTCACCATTCAAATGACTCTTGGAGTATTATTACAAGTGTGGTTGTTAAAAGGTTAGATGTAAAGCAATTTAAAAATTATATACATTCCAATTCTAATAGCACATTTGTTTTTGACATTTCTGATTTTGCAGAAAACTTAATGAATTCAGTTAAGGAAGATTTTAATTTTCTTTTAATTATTTCTTCTTTAATAGTGTTTTTAACACTTTTATTAATCTATGGAAGAATTGAATTAGCCTTACTTAATTTTTTGCCGATGTTAATTGCTTGGGTTTGGATCTTAGGTTTTTCTGCTGTTTTTGATATTAAATTTAATTTCGTAAATATAATTATCGCAACATTTATTTTCGGATTAGGCGATGATTTCACCATTTTCGTTACCGAAGGTTTACTCCAAAAATATAAGTACAATAAAACTATATTGAAATCGTATTATGTTGCGATTATTCTTTCTGCTCTATCAACAATAATTGGAATTGGAGCTTTGTATTTTGCAAAACATCCTTCTATTCATTCGATTGCAGTAATAAGTGTTGTTGGAATAATCTGCACATTGATTGTAACACTTTATATTCAACCAAAATTATTCAATTTATTTATTCAAAATAGAGTAGATAAGAAAAGAGTTCCTGTAACTTGTTTTGCTTTTCTGTTGAGTATATCTTTATATGGATATTTTGTTTTTGGTTGTATTTTATTAAACTTGTTATTAGTAACATTTTTAATTATTCCAGTTTCGAAAAAGAAAAAAAGATCTATACTCAATTATTTAATATCTAAAATGACTAAATCTACTTTAGATATTGGTTTTCATGTTAAAAGAAAAATAATTCATCCAGAAAAATTAGATTTTTCTAAACCGTCTGTCATCATCCTAAATCATTCTTCCTTTTTAGATATTTTATTGGT